>NZ_RZTI01000249.1:0-3266 GCF_003997275.1 Mesorhizobium sp. M6A.T.Ce.TU.002.03.1.1 | reverse complement strand
GGACTTGGGGGTGGCCCGTCAAACCCAACAATGCTTTGAACCCATGATGGTTCCACGACTTTGCAAATTTATTTCAGAGGCAGACTTTCCCGGGCAGAGCGCTGCCTCGCCGCTTGCCAGTCGCGCCCGGCATGGGCGAACACCGCGCAGAGCACGATGGCGCCGCCGATCATGCTGGCGGCCGGCGGGATCTCGGCCAGGAACAGGAAGGCGAACAGGATCGCGAACGGCACCTCAGCCGAACCCAGCAAGCCGGATTCGGCCGCTGGAATGAGCCGCGCGCCCTCCGTCCACAGGATCGAGGCCAGCGCGAAAGACGCGCCGAAGGCGACGAGCAGCACTGCGTCTCTGGTTGAGACGGCTAGCGGGTCGGTGACGAACCAGCCGAGCACGAACAGGAGGAATGCCGATACCGCACCGGCCCACACCACAGGCGTGTCACGGAAGGCGCGCACCATGATCATGTAGAGCGCGGCGCCGACCGTCATCAGCAGCGCCAGCCCGTCGCCGAACAGATTACCGGTGCCGAAGCCGGACCAGACCATGATCGCCACACCGCTGAGCGACACGGCCGCGGCAGCAAGCGTCTGCAGGCGGAAGCGCTCACGGACCAGCACGAAAGCAAGCAGCGCGGTGACGAAGGGTGCGGTGGCGTAGATGATCGCGACATTGGCGACGAAGGTGAATTTGAACGCCGAAATGAAGGCGATGCTGGCCAGCGCACCCTCGATCGCCAGCAGCCAGCCGCGCCAGCCGAGGCGCAGGCTTTCACGCCTGCCGGAGCGGCGGCGGCGCCACAGCACATAGAGGGTGATCAGGATCGAGCCGACGAAGCCGCGCCAGCACGTGATGGTCAGCGGGTCGGCATGGATCGACTTGGTCAACACTCCGGTGAGGCCAAAGACGGCCGCCGACGCCGAAACCAGGATGATGCCAAGGGTGCGCTCGGCGGCGGTTTCGGTGGTGGCTGGCATGCTTAGGGATCCCGTCATGTCACCAGACTATGCTGCCTTGTCCTGACACCGTACTGTCAGCAGGGGGTGCCGCATCCTACAGTCGCTTGAGGAAATGTTCGTTGCCGATGATCAGCAGGCCGGCCGCGACGATCAGGGTTTCAGCGTACGCTACACGGGTGGAACCCTGCGCGGCGCTGCGCCAGCGGCGAGCTAGCGTTGGGGCAGGGCCTGGCGGCTCGGGTATCCCGTCCGGCCGATGCGGTTGAAGGGCGCTCCCGGGGCATGGAGCCGGGCCTTGGCCGCGCACCAGACAATACTGGAAGGCCGGCTGCGCCAGCTTTCCGGCGTGATAGAGAAGATCGGCAGACTACGGACGACCTCGCTCGAGGCGAGGCGCCAACCGCCGGGGAACTGGTGCGCTCAATGGCGCCGGACGCCAGACTCAGCGGGCTCGGACGGATGGCGTCATCGCGTGGCGGCCCCAGGTCGCATGAAAAGGCACCCGGTCTAATGACGCACCAATATCCGGACAGCTTGTCACTCTGATCCAAATGTCGTGAAATCGAGGTTTAGGCCGTAGAGTCTATTCGAGTATCGTGACGAGCGATGAAGATGACTGTCGAAAAGGGTTGGACATGGATGCCACCGGACTGAAGGCCATGCAGGCGCCGCTCAAGGACGCCTATCGCGACGACGCGTCGAGCGCGCTGGTCACGCTCAGGGCCAGGGGCTCGATCGACGACCAGTCGATCGCCTGCAAAGTTGAGACGGGCCGGGCGCTGGCCGTTGCCGGTCTCCATCCGGCTACCGGCGGTTCGGGGCTCGAACTGTGCTCGGGCGACATGCTGCTGGAGGCGCTGGTCGCTTGCGCCGGCGTGACGCTTAAGGCGGTGGCGACGGCGCTGGAGTTCAAACTCGGAGCCGCCACGGTGGAGGCCGAAGGCGATCTCGATTTTCGCGGCACCTTAGGTGTGGCAAGAGATGCGCCGGTCGGCTTCCGCGCCATCCGGCTGAATTTCATCCTCGACACCGACGAGCCACAAGAGCGCATCGACACTCTGCTCAAATTGACCGAACGCTACTGCGTGGTGTTCCAGACCATCAATGCCAAGCCGGAGCTGACGGTAAGCGCGCGCCGCTGAAACGCGCGCCGCCGGCTATTCACTTTCGCCCTCGTCGGCGAAGGGCGAGGCGCTCGGCACGCACTGCACCGACCAGCCGGCCGGCGTCGGCTGCTTCTGATATTCGGTGACGGCGGAGGTGCATTGTTCGCGGGTGTCGAACGTGCTGGGCAGCACCACCATGCCGCCTTGCGGGCCGGCAATCACCAGATACCAGACCAACGCTACGCTCGAAGCCGCCATGGGAAATTCCTCGTTTGTTGTGGGATTCGGGCGATCCTATCAACTCCGCGCGGTCGACGAAAGCGCGGCTGGCGCGGTGGTTCGCCACGGCATCACGGCGTGAGGTTCGACGTTTGTTTGAACAGCTCAGTTCGCGGCAAAGCAGTAGAACAGGCCGTCGCCGCCGGTGCTCTTCAGCGCCTCCTGACTGCAGCCGCCGCGTGAAGCGTGCGAGGAATTCCACGATTTGGCGGCGGCCGAATCGTCGAGACCGGCGCGATCGTGATGGCCCGTCATTGCCGCACCTTCTGCTCCGCTGAGCGTCCAGTCGCCGCAGGTCTGGTCGGCGATTTTCGTGCCGTCGGGCTTGGAGCCGGTCAGCACGTCGTGCCGGTTGGGCTTGTCGCCGCGGCCGTTGACCACGTTGCCCTTTTCGTCGAGCGCCGTCTGCTTGGTGATCGCGTTGGCATCGCTGTGCAGCGAAGCCACATCGTCGGCGATCTTGTCGCCCTTGGCGTTGAACCACGGTCCCTTGCCGATGCGATCGCGCGCATCGGTGTCGCTAGTCGAGAGATAGGCGCGCCATGTCTTGCCGGTCACGCCGGCGGCTTCAGCCAGCGACCCGCAATGCGCATCGGCGCCCGCCAGGCCGCCGAGATCGGCGCCCTTGCCCGAGCCGACGCTGGTGACGAAGAAGCTCATTGTCGTATCCTGTGGGGATGCGACGCCGACGGCTGCAAGCGATGTGGCGGCGGTGACGAGAAGCAGTCTGCGCATGGTGGTCCTCCGTTTTGCGAAAACTAGGCATTCCAACAACGTCGGTGGCGGCGCAATTCTTCCGCCAAAATACGCGGTGCGTCTACTCCGGCTGCCGGTAGGCGACAAAACGGTTGTGCTTGGCCTGGAAGATCAGCCCGGTTTCCCTAAGCGCAGGGCTGGCCAGCGGCACGATGCGTTTGGCGATCTC
>NZ_RZTI01000248.1:0-3352 GCF_003997275.1 Mesorhizobium sp. M6A.T.Ce.TU.002.03.1.1 | reverse complement strand
CACTGGCCCCCGCCACCCCCGCCGATGCCGCGAAATTGAAGCTCGGCGCCACTGTGTAGAAGCCCGGCGCTGTGACCAGGATCTGCGTCAGGGCGCCGCCGGCGACCACGAACCGCCCGACGGCACCCGAACCGGCACCGCCGGTAAACGCCAGGTCGAAGGCACCATCAGTGCCGCCGGAGCCCGCCGCGATCGCACCGCTGCCGACGACGCCAAGGCCGATCGCCGCCGCGATCGTCGGAAAGACACCCTTGCCATACAAAGATGCGTCGCGCGCCGCCTGGGCGCTGGCCAGATTGGCCGCGGTAGTGACGACATCGGCGGCGGTTTGTCCGGCATTGGCGGCGGTTTGTCCGGCATCGGCGGCGGAGGTGGACGCGCTGGCGGCTGCCTGGCCGGCACTGGCCTCAGTGGCATCCTTCAGCACCTGCGTTTCATCGCGCAGCGCTTCGACCTCATCGACAACGTCCGAAACGTCGGGCGGCACAAACGGGATAATGGCGATGGCGTCGGTGCCCACGACCGGCGCGTCGGCCGTAAACTGAAACACCCGGTCGGAATTGGCTGACCCGACCTGCGTGTGAACCGTCGTTCCCTTCTGCAGGGTGCGGGCGGTACGGGCGTCGGCGGCACGGAACCATTCGCCTTCGCTCACCGTGTAGATGCCGTTCTGCGTCGGGTCGGCCTGATCCTTGACCAGCACCCGGTCGCCGACCGCCGCCGGCACGCCGTCGATGGTCTGCAAACCCTGGAGGATGACATTGACCGTGGTCGCTAGACGCACGGGTTCGCGTTCGCCGGTCAGAAGTCGAACGGCGGCAGTTGCAGGTCGGGCCATCAGGCTTGCTCCATGAAAAAAGCCCCGCGAAAGCGAGGCTGGAAAGTGTTCTGAGATTTCGCCCACGGGACGTGCGGTCCATGGCGTATCGGGGGAAGGTTCCGGCCCTTGGGGCGCGGAAGAAACGCAGCTGGCCTAGCCGGGGTGTCCGCTGCGGCCTATGTCAATCCGCCAACGCGCCTCTTTGTCCAGCCTGCGATTGTCAGCCCGCACGCCATGCCGGCGCAGTCGGCAACCCAGTCGAGCACATCCATATCGCGCCCTATCAGTTGCGCGCCCTGAAGAACCTCGATCGCCGCGCCGGTCAAAGCGAGGAGAACAATCAGCCTTGTCTTGTGTTCCGGCCAGCCGAGGCTTCCCAAGGCCGCCAGCACGACGAAGGCGATGGCGTGGTTGAGCTTGTCGTCATGAAACGTGACCGCCATGCCGAGATCCGGCAGGAACCGCACCGGCAGAAGAGCAAGCAGGAGAACGCCGGTCAACGTGACCAGAAAAACGATCCTTGCCATGATCGGAAAAGAGTCTACGCGTAACAAGATAGGTCAGTCCTTCATCTGAAAAGTCTGGCTCGCCTGACATGGTCCCGACAGGGAACTACCAGCTCGCGCAACATCCGAACCTGCGGCACGCCATAGGCTACCATCATGACCATAATCAGACCACCGGCCGGTGCGCGCACGATTGGCCGCGCTTGTCGGCGAGCCCAGTACATCACTCTCGAAGTTCCGGCAGAACCTTTTCGTCGAGGAATTTGAGACGGCTGCCCAACATTTCAGCGTAGCGGGATTCGCCGGCACATTGACAGGGATCAACTTCGCCACCGACTTCCCCTGCCGCGCGGCCTCAACCCATTCTTCCATGGCGCCGATATATCCGTCCAGCGCCTCATAGGGATTCTTGGCGTCGTCACAAGGTATATATGTTGGAGGCACATCGCCAACGATCACCCATATCCACTGAGCCACATCGGGTCTGCCGGGCACGATCTCGAACAAAAAAATGTAGATTATGCCATCGGCGCCGTATCCGAAGTATTCACCTTTGATGGCTGAAACCCAATCATAGAATTCAAGATATTTCCGGGCTTCCCGACGTGCAGCATCAAGCTCTTCATCGCCTGTGCTTTTGTCGGTCGACGGCAGGCGGGTGACGCTGCTTAGGTCTGGGATGGCAGTGTTCATGTTATTTCCTAGGATTTCCCAACGTTGCAAAGGTTCAGCTACGGTCAATGCAATGGACGCCCGAACAAGATTGCACCTTAGAGCCCACAGAATTTTCGGGGCAACATCTCAAACAACTCGGTGATCATCTGCCACCCGGACCTTGTCGTTATCTAAGGTTGATACGAACGGGTGTTCCCGGTGGCAGGTCTTTAACTTGAACTATCAGTTGGCCCATGAAGTGCCAATAGATCTCCAAGTCCGATAGTTCCAGATTTTCGATTTCGTCCTTGCCGTTCAGAAATAGTGGTTCTTTATAGCCTATGCATTGGTTATACGCAGGCTCGGCGCCGCCCGCGCCCCGCCAATCTGCGTACATGTTGGCGGCCAGCGCTGCCTCTTCGTCCTCCATAACTTCGACTTCGTGGAAGGTCCGGATATTGGCAGGTATCTGAAGGGCCTGTCCCGTGCCCGGTTCGAACATCACGACACCTGGTTCCCCCTGCTCTAGCCGCCACGTATCGGTCGCGAATGCGGTCCCCTGCCAATCGTAACCAAAGCAGGTGATCCGCCCAGTGAATTTAGGGAAACCCAGGCAGACACGTTCATTCCAATCCGCCACCTCTGACGCACGAATGATGCGGTACAGACCATGCTTGAACGAAGCACCGCCGAAACTGGAGAGCAACTCGCTCAATCCGTGGATTTTCGAATCCAACGGGAAATTGCCACTGTCGGTCGGTAACCTGCCGTCCATTGGAAAGTTTCGAATGAACCTCTCAAACACTAGCGATCTCCAATCGTCACTTTGTTGATTCTCGTCCCGTGAGGGAGATTCTTGATTTGGTTCTTTATCTGGGCGCCAAAACTCCGATTCACGCTCAGATCTAGGCCGCTAAAGTTAGATAGTGTTTCTTGCCCATTTAATTGCAAATCAACTATATGATCGACGTCCTCGTTAGGCGCGACCTCGTTGCCAGCCTCAATATACCTGCGGCGAGCCGGTTTCGAATCCCGAACCGAGTGATGGTTTACAGAGGTCTCACGATCAGTCAGCCGCTGGGCTTTGAGGCTTGCTGCTTCTCGTTGCGCATCATTCCATTTTCGCATGTAGCGCATGCGCAAGTCATCACCAACGGCGATGTGGCTGCCGCCGCCGGCGACGCCCTCGCCCTCCATTGTGAGCGGCTCTGGAACAGCCTCCGAAACCAGAGAATTTGTAGGTTCCGGGCTTGCGGCAGGATCAACATCGGCGGGCCGACCGGTGAGCCTTGCCACCACCTGGCTGCCAATTGCACCGAGCCCCTCGGCAAGGAGATTGCCGCCAGCGCCCCAAAGCGCGCCGTTGGCAATC
>NZ_RZTI01000247.1:0-3465 GCF_003997275.1 Mesorhizobium sp. M6A.T.Ce.TU.002.03.1.1 | reverse complement strand
AGATAGGGTATCGCGTCATGCACGCCGTCGAGATCGTCGCCGGGAATGTTGGCCGGGCGCGGCGTTTCGGAACCGCCGCAATAGAGCACCGCATCGTATTCGGCGAGCAGCTCCGCCACCGGTTTGTCGACGCCGACATTGACGCCGCAATGGAAGCTCACGCCCTCGCCCTGCATCTGCTCGATGCGCCGGTCGATATAGTGCTTCTCGATCTTGAAGTCGGGGATGCCGTAGCGCATCAGCCCGCCCGGCCGGCTCTCGCGCTCATAGACGTGGACGTCGTGGCCGGCGCGACCAAGCTGCTGGGCGGCCGCCATGCCGGCCGGCCCCGAGCCGATGATTGCGACGCGCTTGCCGGTCTTTTTTTCCGGCGGATAGGGCCGGATATGACCGGTTTCATAGGCCTTGTCGGCGATCGCCTGCTCGATCGTCTTGATGGCGACCGGAATGTCCTCGAGGTTCAGCGTGCAGGCTTCCTCGCAAGGTGCCGGACAGATGCGGCCGGTGAATTCCGGAAAATTGTTGGTCGAATGCAGGTTGCGGATCGCGTTGTCCCAGTCGCCATTGTAGACGAGGTCGTTCCAGTCCGGGATCTGGTTATGGATCGGGCAGCCGGTCGGTCCATGGCAATACGGAATGCCGCAATCCATGCACCGCGCGGCCTGTTTCTCGACCTCCTTGTCCGACATCGGCAGCGTGAACTCGCGGAAATGCCGGATGCGGTCGGAAGCCGGCTGGTACTTGTGCACCTGCCGGTCGATCTCGAGAAACCCTGTTACCTTGCCCATAGTCCAGTCCCTGCTGTCCGGAAGGCACGCCTGACGACGCACCCGTTAACCTCATAAGGCAGCCGTGGCAACCTTCAGTCCGAGGTCAGGATTGCTGATGAAAATGGTTGCCGGGACGCACGGCCTCCCGGCAATTTCCAAATCTATTCCGCCGCCACGTTCATGCGCATCCGTTCCATCTCGATCAGCGCGCGGCGGTACTCGACCGGCATGATCTTCCGGAATTTCGGCCGGAAAGTTGTCCAGTCGTCGAGGATTTCGCGACCTCGTACCGAGCCCGTGTAGTGGACGTGGTTGGAGATCAGCTGGTAGAGCCGCTCCTCGTCGTGGCTGGTCATATCGCCGGATACGTCGACACGGCCCTTGTGGTCGAGGTCACCGCCATGATGGAGCAGTTTCTCCATCAGGTCGTCCTCTTCCGGAACCGGCTCCAGCTCGACCATCGCCATGTTGCAGCGCTCGGCGAAATCGCCCGCCTCGTCGAGCACATAGGCGACGCCGCCCGACATGCCGGCGGCGAAGTTGCGGCCGGTCTGGCCGATGACGACGACGATACCGCCGGTCATGTATTCGCAGCCATGGTCGCCGACGCCTTCAACGACCGCGGCGACACCCGAATTGCGCACGGCAAAACGCTCGCCGGCAACGCCGCAGAAATAGGCCTCACCCTCGGTCGCGCCGTAGAGCACCGTGTTGCCGACGATGATGGACTCGGCGGCAACGATCTTCGTGTTCTCTGGCGGGCGGATGACGATGCGTCCACCCGACAGACCCTTGCCGACATAGTCGTTGGCGGCACCGACCAGCTCGAACGAGACGCCGCGCGCCAGGAAGGCGCCGAAGGACTGACCGGCCGTGCCAGTGAGCTTCACCGAGATCGTGTCCTCGCGCAGGCCCTTGTGCTTGAAGCGCTTTGCCACCTCGCCCGACAGCATGGCACCCGTCGAACGGTCGACATTGCGGATCGGCAGCTCGATGCTGACCGGCTGCCTGGCGTCCAGTGCCGGCTTGGCGAGTTCGATCAGCTTACGGTCGAGCACATCGTCGATTGGGTGCTTCTGCCGTTCGGTCCAATGCACCGCCTCGTGCGGGGCATCGGGCTTGAAGAACATCTTGCTGAAATCGAGTCCGCGCGCCTTCCAGTGCTGGATCAGTGCGCGCTTTTCCAGAAGGTCGGTGTCGCCGATGATCTGGTCGAGATGGGTGTGGCCCATCTCGGCGAGCAGCGCCCGCACCTCTTCCGCCACATAGAAGAAGAAGTTGATCACATGTTCCGGCGTGCCCTTGAAGCGCTTGCGCAACACCGGGTCCTGCGTCGCGACGCCGACCGGGCAGGTGTTGAGATGGCACTTGCGCATCATGATGCAGCCGGCCGCGATCAGCGGGGCGGTCGAGAAGCCGAATTCGTCGGCGCCGAGCAACGCGCCGATGACGACGTCGCGGCCGGTGCGCAGGCCGCCATCGACCTGCAGCGCGACGCGCGACCTGAGGCCGTTGAGCACCAGAGTCTGGTGCGTCTCGGCAAGTCCCATTTCCCACGGGCTGCCGGCATGCTTGAGCGAGGTCAGCGGCGAGGCACCGGTGCCGCCGTCATAACCTGATATGGTGATGTGGTCGGCACGCGCCTTGGCGACGCCGGCCGCAACCGTGCCGACGCCGACTTCCGAGACCAGCTTGACCGATACGTCGGCCGCCGGATTGACGTTCTTCAGATCGTAGATGAGCTGCGCCAGATCCTCGATCGAATAGATGTCATGATGCGGCGGCGGCGAGATCAGACCGACGCCCGGCGTCGAATGCCTGACCTTGGCTATGGTTGCATCGACCTTGTGGCCCGGCAGCTGACCGCCCTCGCCCGGCTTCGCCCCTTGCGCGACCTTGATCTGCATCATGTCGGAATTGACCAGATATTCCGCCGTGACGCCAAAGCGTCCCGAGGCGACCTGCTTGATCGCCGAACGTTCGGGGTTCTTGCCGCCGCCCGGCAGTGGCAGATAGCGGTCGGCCTCTTCGCCGCCCTCGCCGGTGTTCGACTTGCCGCCGATGGCATTCATGGCGCGCGCCAGCGTCGTGTGCGCTTCCCTTGAGATCGAGCCGAAGGACATCGCCCCGGTCGAGAAGCGCTTGACGATATCGGCTGCCGGCATGACCTCGTCGAGCGTGACCTTCTTGCGCCCGGTCTCTTGCGCCAGCTTGATCTTGAACAGGCCGCGAATGGTCTGCGCCTGCGCCGTCTCGCTGTCGATCTGGGCGGAATAGTCCTTGAACGTCTCCCACGAGCCTTGGCGCACGGCGTGCTGCAAGGTCGCCACTGCGTCGGGCGACCAGATATGGGCCTCGCCGCGCATGCGGAACATGTATTCGCCGCCGACCTCGAGGCTGTTGCGCAGCACCGGGTCGTTGCCGAAGCCGTCGGTGTGGCGGCTGACTGTTTCGGCGGCGATCTCGTCCAGCCCGACGCCTTCGATCAGCGTCGCCGTGCCGGTGAAGTACTTCTGCACGAAGTCCGACTTCAACCCGATCGCGTCGAAGATCTGCGCGCCGCAATACGACTGATAGGTCGAAATGCCCATCTTGGACATCACCTTGAGGATGCCCTTGCCGATCGACTTGATGTAGCGGGTGACGACTTCATAGGCGTCGACCTCCGCCGGCAGCTCGCCGCGCTTGTGCATGT
>NZ_RZTI01000246.1:0-3536 GCF_003997275.1 Mesorhizobium sp. M6A.T.Ce.TU.002.03.1.1 | reverse complement strand
GATAGGGCCTTTCCCTTCTCTCCTTGTGGGAGAAGGTGTCGCCGAAGGCGACGGATGAGGGGTGTTCCAGGGAACGCCAACGTCTCACTCCGCTGGAACCTCCCTCAACCGTCTCGGGGCTACGCGCCGATCCCCCTTCTCCCACAAGGGGAGAAGGGAAGAAGAGGCAGACGAGCCGCGCCTTGCCGGTTGAATAGCCGGCTTCGATAAGGCATTTCTGAAATGGCGGAGATGGAACATTCGGAATCGCGGACAGTTTTCCCGACGCGAACCGAAAAAGGGGCAACTGGGCTGCAACGCATGATCGTCACGTCATGAATTGGAGGCGCTATTTCTGGCCGGTCGTCGGCATTGCGGCGGTCGTCTTCTCGCTGTGGCTGCTGCTGCACGAACTGCGCGGCATTTCGCTCGACGATGTCTGGGACGGCATCGTCGCCATCCCGGCCCGCGGCTGGGTGCTCGCCGCGCTGAGCTCGGTCATCGCCTATGCGTCGCTGGCCGGCTACGACCACATCGCGCTCCTGCATATCGGCAAGAAGGTTTCAGGGCTGTTCGTCACCCTGTGCTCCTTCACCACCTACGCGCTGTCGCACAATATCGGCGGCTCGGTATTTTCAGGCGCCGTGATCCGCTACCGCGCCTACGGCACAAGGGGCCTGACCGGAAAGGATGTCGGCGTCCTGGTGGCGATCTGCTGGATCACCTTCGTGCTATCGACGGTCCTCGTTTCCGGCCTCGTGCTGGTCTTCGAGCCGGAGATCATCGACCGGTTCTCCGGCGCGCCGCACCATGGCCTGACGATTGCCGCGGGCGTCGCCATGTTGCTGCTGGTGGCGGCCTACATCTTCGGCAGCTGGCTACATCTCAGGCCACTGAAGATCGGCAGCTTCCAGGTTCATTATCCGGCCCTGCCGATCGTCGCGCGGCAATTGCTGATCGGCCCGATCGAGCTCCTGGCGGCGGCGGCGATCATCTTCTTCGCCCTGCCCGTATCAGGCAATCCCGGCTATTTCGTCGTGCTCGGCGTCTTCCTGGTATCGTTCTCGATCGCGCAGATCTCGCATGCGCCGGGCGGGCTCGGCGTGTTCGAGGTGGTCTTCCTCGCCGGCCTGTCGCACATGGACCCGGTCGGCGTGCTGGCCGCACTGCTGGTGTTCCGGCTGTTCTACCTGATCATCCCGCTGCTGATAGCGCTCGGCGTGGTGCTGTACTTCGAGCATTCGCAGCTCGGGCGGGGTGGGAAGTGAGATGCCGGGCAATCGTTTCAGACGGTGATGCGCGAAGAATGGGGAAGAGGGCCGCAACGCTGAGTGAGGCGCGGCCCCCTGCTGTTCAACGCCGCGACGCCCAGAGGTAACGGCATGGATCCTAGGGTCTCCGCAACGTCGCTTCGCTCCTGCTCCGCCCTAGGATGACGAAGGCGTGTTGGCTTACGGCTAGTCGCAAATGTTGAAAATTAGCACCGGTCGCAAACCAAGCTGACGCTAATGGCAAATCTCCAACCTTGGAGATTGGCCGAAACTACACTCCTTTCGTCATCCTAGGGCGAAGCAGGAGCGAAGCGACGTCGCGCAGACCCTAGGATCCATGCCGTTACAGTGGCCGAAGAACGCAGCGATGCAGTGGCTTCACTGTCTCGTCGAGGAATGTGTAAGGGTAAGGGACGCATCAAAAACCTGACGCGATTGCCCCAAATGAAGCATGGCACAGGCTTGACTATTTTCCGGCGGCGGCTACAAGGCACGCGCGGCGCCATCGCCGCCCTGCCCGCGCGGTTTTCTTCAACCGCGCCTGCTGGGGAATAGGTTAACGGTAGACCCACGGACTCTGACTCCGTTAGTCCTGGTTCGAATCCAGGTTCCCCAGCCAAACAAAATCAAGCACTTAGCTGCCTAAATCGCCAAAAACCATGTTGCTACCGCTGGAATTGGCAGCAACATAAGCCATTGATTTGTAAGGCTTGGTAATGAGCGGAGGCTGCGAATAGCAACATGGCGACATGAAAAACTCCCGTCGGAGCGGGGTTTTGTCGTTTGCCGGTGCTTCGCCCACCAGCTAGGCCGCAAGTTCGGCGGCCCATTCCGGTGTTAACAAGCAAACCGCCCAAGCCGCGTCATCGATCGGCTTGAGACTACCCAATATCATCCTGTCTCTATTCGGATCCACGGTTGCGAATGAGCGCACGCCGTAAACATCTCCTAGCTTTCCGGCTTTCGCTCGAGACAGCACCAGCGACGGCATGGGCTGGTCGCGGTGTGTGATCCATGCCCCTAGTTCGAATTGCCAGTCGGCGTCGATGCCGGCAGCGTTTACGTGGAAGTTCATTTGCAAGTCTCCAGGTTGCGGCTCTCACAAAGCCAAGCCGGAAGTGGCACCGGCAGCCGGTGGTGTGAGACGACCTGGAAATCGCCGGCAAGCTTTTAGGTCTCGACCTTGGACATAGCTATGCCACCCCGGCCAAGGTCTGGTCCGCCGCCGCGTCGACCCATGTGACCCTTCCCTCGCCAGAAAGCATGGCGGAGAATCGAAGCTGACGCAAGAGCAATATCTTGTAAGATATTGAAATCATAAGGCATTTTCGCCTTAAAAGTCTAGTCGTGATATGCGAAACCGCCTACTTGCTGATTGTGCTTGTAATTTCGAGGCGGGCCGGGCGTGAGGCTGAAGGGCTAGCGCGGGTCTCCTCACCGAACGTCGACCATTGCCGCCGCGTACTTCGTTCGCATGTTTCGATTACATTAGATTTAGCTAAAATATTAAACAGCCAGTCGAGCGCGCGCCCCGAAGACTCGCTGGTCAGGCCCAGCGGCCTCACCCCCTAACCAAGCCGCTGGGCCGCCCCAGAGCGAAGCGTGCTGTCGCTGTACATTAGCGACCTTCGGAACTGCCTGGCGCTATGCCGCGTTAATCTTCTGAATCGGGAGATAGCTGTGCAAAAAAAAGACTATCGAACGAACAGAGCCGACTATGCGATTGCCGCGAAGCATGGCCGCGCGACCGCTGAGGGTGATGAGCTGCCGGCGAGAAAAAAGAAGTCCCTGTTGGCAAGGGATCGGCGATCTGAAAAGTTGACTGAAAATCCGTCGGAAAGCGCGCCAGAACCGAAAGCCAGAACGCGCGGTTAGATTTTTTGAAAGCGGCGCCGACCGCATTCACTTCCCTACTCGTCATGACGAACAGTGTTCGTTCGAATGATGCTATTCCGTTGCCTTGAGCGCAAGTTTTTGGTCAGCCAGCACAGCGCCTCCTCTTAAGCTCGCTGGTGGTCAAGGCCCGCGATGAAACGGCCAATCAAATACTATCTTAAGCGCCACGTGCGCTACGATCCGGACCTGCTGCCCCGCACGGGGCACAGGTACAAGCCAGCCAAACCGGCCCACGATGCCGTATGGCCCAATGTCATCTCGGCAATTGCTATTGCCGGTTTCGTCCTCGCGTTCATCTGGAGCTAAGACGATGCGATCAATGGACACCACGCACACGCTGATCTAGCTCCATCTTCATGCGCACCTTCGTTGCAGCATTGCTATGGCTCA
>NZ_RZTI01000245.1:0-3577 GCF_003997275.1 Mesorhizobium sp. M6A.T.Ce.TU.002.03.1.1 | reverse complement strand
AGCGGTAAGCGAGCAGGCGAGCGCCTTTTCGCTTTTGGCACTGGGATCGGTCGAGGCGATCGAGGGCACGGTGCGGATTGCCGCCAGCGAGGTGGTGGCGGCCTATGTCCTGCCCGAGATGACGGCGCGGCTGGGTGCCGAGGAGCCCTGCATCGAGGTCGAGATTGTCGCGTCGAACCAGGTTGAGAACCTTTTGCGCCGCGATGCCGATATCGCCATCCGCATGGTCAAGCCGGCGCAGAACGAGCTGGTGGCGCGCAAGGTGACCGACATTCCGCTCCGCGCCTGCGCGGCAAAATCCTATCTCGACCGACGCGGTCGTCCGCTCAAGCCCGGCGATCTCGTCGGCCACGAGCTGATCGGCTTCGACCGCAGCGACGAGATCATTCGCGGCTTTGCGCAGTTTGGCGTCCCGCTCACCCGCAATGCCTTCCGCTTCAGGACCGACAACCAGATTGTGCTGTGGGAGGCGGTGCGGGCGGGAAACGGTATCGGTTTTGGCCAAGAACCGCTGGCCGACCGCGATCCGTTGGTGGAGACATTGCTGCCGGGCCTCGCGCTGCCGACGCTGCCGGTATGGCTAGCCATGCACCGCGACGTGCGCACCAGCGTGCGCATCCGCCGTGTCGCGGATTTTCTTTATGAGGAGTTGAAGCGCTATTCGGCTGGTGCTGCGTCGGGAGCGAATTCGGCGCGGTGAGCGAGCCCGGCCATCAAAAATACGACGACCAGCAGCCCCGACAAAGCGACGAAGATCGGACCGAAGCTTGAGTGCTCGGCGATGAAGCCGATTGCCGACGGCGCCACCAGAATGCCGGAATAGCCCATTGTGGTGACGACGCTCATGCCGGTGCCGGACGACATGCCTTCCTGGTTGCCGCCGGCCGAAAACAGGATCGGCACCATATTGGCGATGCCGAAGCCGCAGAAGGCAAAAGCCGCGATGGCGAGCCAGGGCGAGGGCGCCAGCCCGGCCACCAGCATGCCGGCAGCGGCGACAAGGGCCGAAACGCGCAGTGTCGTCACCGCACCGAAGCGGTTGCGGACGCCGTCGCCAAAGAAACGCATCACGGCCATGATGCCGGAAAAGGCCGCGTAGGCAAGGCCAGCGATGGCAAGATCGGCGCCGAGTTCCTGCTGCAGATACAGCGCCGCCCAGTCGAGCACCGCGCCCTCGGAGATCATCGTCATCAGCGCCATCAGCCCGACCAGATAGACCAGCGGATTTCCAGGCAGGGCAAATTTGCGCTGCCCGGTGCCCCTTGATGGTCCTCGGAGCGGCTTGTCCTCGGCGATCAGATAGCGGACTGCCACTGCAATCAGGGCGAAAGCGAACGCCGTCACTACGATCGCATGGGCGAGATGACCATAGTTCTGGATGGCGAACCCGCCGAGAGCGCCGCCGGCGAAACCGCCAAGGCTCCAGAAGCCGTGGGAGGACGACATGATGGCGCGGGACAACCGCCGTTCCACCACCACCGCATTGGCATTCATGGCGACATCCATGCCGCCGATCGAACCGCCGAAGATGAACATGGCGATGGCCGCAAGCGGCACATTGGGCGCGAGCGCCACAACCAGCAGGCCGAAGCTTCCGATGAGACCGAACCAGCGCAGCACGGTGCGCGACCCATGCCTGGAGATCAGGTGGCCGCACCAGGTCATCGCCGTGACCGCGCCGGCGCCGAACAGCAGGATCAACAGGCCGAGCGTGAACTTCGAGATGTCGAGCCGGGTCAGGAACACCGGGATCTGCGGCGCCCAGGCGCCGGTCAGAAAGCCGTTGGCCAGGAACATGGCCGCCACGGCCCATCGTCCACGAATGGCGGTCTGCATGATTTTTTGCGCGTGCATCGCGTAGAATCCGGTCTGAAAATGGCCTCGCGAGGCAAATTAGATCGATTCAATTTCCAGTCAAGCGCTCAGGGCTGAAAGTGCTTGGGCCAAGCCAAAAGCTTCCTTCATGGACCTCTCGTTCCCTCGCGTCGGCGAACCATCTCGGCGATCCACATCGGTGCGTAAGGTGGCGTGCAGCCGGGTGATGCAGGATAGTCGATGAAGACAGCGAGCCGTTCGCCAATCCCGATTGCTCGCGTTCGAAGTTTCGGGTGGTGAATGCCGATCTCGGCGAGGCAGTGGTTCATTGCCCATTGTTTCTGAGCAGGCGCCTTCCTCAGCTCCTTCTCAATCTGGTCGAGCAGGGCATCGAGATCGAGGCCCTCGGCGTTCCTGACGACCCTTTCGGTCGTCAGGCTCCAGCCTGCGCGACCGACAAGGTCGTCGCCGTCCTTCCAGCCCAGACGAAGTTCTTCGGCGTGGCGACCGGGCTTCACCACGTTCACGATGAACCAATCGAGCAGCTTGGGAGAGCGGATGTCGCTTATCATCGTGTCGAGCTCGGCCGCAGAGAAGGCCTTCGGCCTGCACACCAGGGTCGCGACAAGGCGCGCGGCGGTATCGCCTGTAGCCCAGAGCTGAAGTGCGAGGTCATGCTGGGTCTTCAATCGCTTGGCGAGAGCGCGAAGATGGGTGAGGTTCACACCGTGATCGTCGCCACGGCGTTCATTGGCCTCGCGCATCTTCGGATCTTCGAGCGCGGCGAGCTCGCGCAAGACGTCCTTGACTGTTGACATGATGCTCTCCTCCCTTCGCAGCGTTCCTCTCGCTTTGCGCTGACCGGCTCGGGCCGAACTCGGTCGTTCAGCGATCCTAATGATCTCTGGGGCGTCTTGCCTCGAACTCCGCCTTCTTGGCATCGGAGGCGTCAAGCTGGTTGAGCGTCTGCCATTCGGCATAGGGCATGCCGTAGATGATCTCGCGCGACTGGTCCTTGCTGAGATCGACGCCCTCGGCCTCGGCGGCGTCGCGATACCAGTTGGAGAGGCAGTTGCGGCAGAAGCCAGCGAGGTTCATCAGGTCGATGTTCTGCACGTCCGTGCGTTCGCGCAGATGCGCAACCAGCCGGCGGAAGGCGGCGGCTTCGAAATCGCGTTTTTGCTCGTCGCTGAGTTCGGTCATGTGTTCTTGGCCTCCTCGGGCTCTCCTCACAGCGGCCCGGTGCGCGAGCCGAATCGTTTGACCTGATGTATATCGGGACGGCTGTTTATCGCGTCAACGATCGGCGCCAGCCGTTCGGCCCAGGCGCCTGCATTCTTCCGATCGGCGATCAGATCCTGGCGGATTTCGATCAGCGCATGAGCAAAGCCGTTGACGATGGCATGCCTGAACATGGTGTCGCCACGTAGCGCGCCGTCATAAGGCTCGTTATCGCCGACGACGAGGTCTTTGTCGGCGGCCAGCATATCGATCAGCGGTCGCGCCACTCGGTCGTCGCGATCCCACAAGATACCGACATGCCAGGGGCGCACGAAGCCCTGCATGAACTGGGTGAAGGAATGTACCGAAAAGATGAATGGCGCACTCGCGGAAGCCTGGGCCACCGAGGCGATCATTGCGCCGACCGCATCGTGATAGGGCCGGTAGAAGCGATCGATCCGCCTTTCACGTTCTTCCGGGGCGAGCGGATAATTTCCCGAAATGACGGTGCCGTCATAGAGTTGGCGGATCAGCGTAGGAT
>NZ_RZTI01000244.1:0-3620 GCF_003997275.1 Mesorhizobium sp. M6A.T.Ce.TU.002.03.1.1 | reverse complement strand
ATTACTCGCACGCCGGCGCGTCCGAGCGCGCCCCGCCGCTGCTGATCGGCTTCGGCCCAAGCGGCGACATAGAGCGGAACCCGGTCGACGCCGGCGACCAGCTTCGACGTTTCCGGCAGCCTGATCTGGCGGTCGAGCACGATGCGCGCCGGCGAACGGTTTTCCAGCCCCGGCAGCCGCACCGTCAGCGCCGGGTCGTCCTCCAGCGCCGTGCCGATGCCGACCAATATGCCGTCAGCTTCGGCCCGCATCAGATAGACTTCGCGCCGGGCGATGTCGCCGGTGATCGAGACTTGCCCCTGGCCTTCCATGCCAATCTCGCCGTCGCTGGAAAGTGCAAGTTTCAGAATCACTTCCGGGCGCTTCTTGAGAGATCGAATCAGGTAGCCGGCCATCTGCTCGGCGGCCTCGGCCGCGAGCACCTTTTCGACCACTTCGACGCCGGCGGCACGCAGGATCGCATAGCCCTTGCCGGACACGCGTGGATCTGGGTCGCTCGCAGCGCCCACCACCCGCGCGACGCCGGCATTGACCAGCGCATTGGCGCAAGGCGGCGTGCTGCCGTGATGGGCGCAAGGCTCCAGGGTGACATAGGCGGTGGCACCGCGGGCCAGTTCGCCGGCCTCGGCCAGCGCTTCCGTTTCGGCATGCGGCCGGCCACCGACAGCAGTGACACCGGTGCCGACGATCATCGGCCCGGTACCGTCGTCGCGCACGATCAGCGTGCCGACCGAAGGGTTGGTCGAGGTCCGCCCGGCGTTTTTCCGCGACAGCCTGAGTGCCGCCGCCATGAAGCGGCGATCAAGAACCTCTTGTTCGGCTTGAGTGCGCCCGGGCCTTGCCATGCTCAGCCGGCGTCCTCTTCCTTGAGCTCGTCGCCCTTCAGTTCGCCCAGCACATCGTGGAAATCCTTGGCCTCGCGGAAGTTGCGGTAGACTGAGGCGAAGCGCACATAGGCGACGTCGTCGAGCGACTTCAGCGCTTCCATCACCAGGCGGCCGACCTCGCCCGAGGCGACCTCGGTCTCGCCCGAGCTTTCGAGCTGGCGCACGATGCCGGTCACCGCGCGGTCGATGCGCTCGGGATCGACATTGCGCTTGCGCACCGCGATCTCGACCGAGCGCAGCAGCTTGTCTCGGTCGAACGGCACCTTGCGTCCGGACTTCTTCACCACCACGAGGTCGCGCAACTGCACGCGCTCGAAGGTGGTGAAGCGACCGCCGCAATCAGGGCAGACGCGCCGCCTGCGGATCGCCGCGCCATCTTCGGCGGGGCGCGAATCCTTCACCTGCGTATCTTCGGACTGGCAGTAGGGACAGCGCATGGAGAGCCTTGTGTTCGCGATTCTCGTGGAGCGAAAGGCTTAGAGGTTTTTGCCGCGATGGCAAAGTATCGACGATCCCGAGCCTCTGAAATAGCGAGGCGCAAGCAAAATTGCCAGCCCGACGGCAATACCGGTCGACTACGGCGCGACGTCACCGGTCGAGAACCCACATGACGCGCCGAGGCTGCGATAGGCCTTGGTGAAGCCGTCCATCGATACCGTCGCGACCGGCGTGTCGGCGAAAGTGACGTCGAGCGCGCCGGCGCGGCGCATGGCACGCAGCAGCGCCAGGCTGGTCTCGGTCTTGTTGTTCACCATCCATTTCCCGCCGGTAAGGGCATTGACGGTCGCCTTGATCTTGCCGTTGCTGTCGCCGAACACCGCTGGAATGTTCTCGCCAGTCGGCAAGTCCTTGTTCCTCATCGCGATGACGAGGGTCGGATAGCCATCGGGCGGCAGTGCATCACCGTTTGAGATGGCGAGCGTGAGGGTGCCGCTGGTACCGCTCGCGTCGAGAAAGGCGGTCGAGGCGACGCAGGTTTTGCGCAGATCCTCACCGGTATCGATCTCGTCCACGGTGGTGGACCACTTGCCGAAGGTTTCCGTCTTAGGTGCAGTTGGGGTTTGCGCAGACTGTGCCAAGGCGGCCGGCAGCGGCAAGGTGGTCAATGTGGCCAACACGCCAAGCGCGCCAAAACCAGCGACACGGAAAATCTGCATCATCGTCAAGACTCCTGTCCGGACTCCGTCGCCGCTAAAACAGTGCTTCTCCTACGGCCGATAAGAGATGGCACCTTGCGTGAGCTCAACCGAGATAGGGATAGAGCGGAAACCGATCGGTCAGCGCGGCGACTTTCGCCTTCACCGCGGCCTCGACGGCTGCATTGCCTTCGTCGGAATTCGCAGCCTTGAGCCCGTCCAGCACCTCGGCGATCAGCTTGCCGATCTCGCGGAACTCGGCCTGGCCGAAACCACGTGTGGTGCCAGCCGGCGTGCCGAGCCGCACACCCGAGGTGACGAACGGCTTTTCGGGATCGAAAGGAATGCCGTTCTTGTTGCAGGTGATGTTGGCGCGGCCAAGCGCTGCCTCGGCACGCTTGCCGGTGGCGTTCTTGGGACGCAGGTCGACCAGCATCAGATGGTTGTCGGTGCCGCCGGAGACGATGTCGAGACCGGTTTCCTGCAGGCTGGAGGCGAGCGCCTTGGCATTGGCGGCAACGCTCTCGGCATAGAGTTTGAAGCTTGGCTTCAACGCTTCGCCGAAGGCCACCGCCTTGGCGGCGATGACATGCATCAGCGGGCCACCCTGCAGGCCCGGAAACACGGCCGAATTCATCTTCTTGGCGATGTCTTCGTCATTGCACAGGATCATGCCGCCGCGTGGGCCACGCAGCGACTTGTGCGTGGTTGTGGTCACCACATGGGCGTATGGCAGCGGCGACGGATGCACGCCGCCGGCGACCAGGCCGGCAATATGGGCCATGTCGACCATCAGATAGGCACCGATCGAGTCGGCGATCTCGCGAAAACGCTTCCAGTCCCAGACGCGTGAATAGGCGGTGCCGCCGGCCAGGATCAGCTTCGGCTTGGTCTCGTGGGCGGTCTTCTCGATCGCATCCATGTCGAGCAGATGGTCGTCCCTGCGCACGCCGTAGGAAACGACCTTGAACCATTTGCCGCTCATGTTGACCGGCGAACCGTGCGTCAGGTGGCCACCGGAATTGAGATCGAGGCCCATGAAGGTGTCGCCGGGCTGCAGCAGCGCCAGGAACACCGCTTGGTTCATCTGGCTGCCGGAATTCGGCTGGACGTTGGCGAAGTTGCAGCCGAAGAGTTTTTTGGCGCGCTCGATGGCCAGTTCCTCGGCCACGTCGACGAACTGGCAGCCGCCATAGTAGCGCTTGCCCGGATAGCCCTCGGCATATTTGTTGGTCATGATCGACCCTTGCGCTTCCAGCACGGCGCGGGAGACGATGTTTTCCGATGCGATCAGCTCGATCTCGTGGCGCTGGCGGCCGAGCTCGTTGCGGATCGCGCCGAAAATCTCCGGATCGGCATCGGCAAGCGTGGTTTCGAAGAAGGATTCGAATTTGTTCGACACTGCCGCTGCTGTTGCCATGCTTGAGATCCTTGTCGTCCGGGGGTCTGCCGCGCCATTAACACAGTTGCTTCCGCCCCGCCACGTTTGAGGCGCGAAATTTGCTGGCCGGATTGCGGCAGCAAGGCGAAGTGCCGGCTATTTCCTCGCCTGCCGACCCTTCAGCAAGGCCTCGGTGAGCGTGATCTCGGTCAACAG
>NZ_RZTI01000243.1:0-3684 GCF_003997275.1 Mesorhizobium sp. M6A.T.Ce.TU.002.03.1.1 | reverse complement strand
GTCATTCCTGTCGGAAACCGCCATAACACTTCTGCGGCTGGACGAAGTTCGAAATCAAAACGACAGGGCGCGAAACATGACGGCGGCCATGGACGAGCTTCTCAGCATTCTCGACCTCGAGCAGCTGGAACACAACCTGTACCGTGGTCGCAGCCCCAAGCTCGACTGGCAACGTATCTTCGGCGGCCAGACCATCGCCCAGGCGCTGGTCGCTGCCCAGCGAACGGTGGAGCCCGAACGCCACGTGCATTCGCTGCATGGCTATTTCATGCGGCCCGGCGACACCAAGGTGCCGATCATCTACCAGGTCGACCGCATCCGCGATGGCGGCTCCTTCACCACGCGGCGTGTCGTGGCGGTCCAGCACGGCCAGGCGATCTTTTCGCTGGAAGCCTCGTTCCAGCAGGACGAAGTCGGGCTCGAGCATCAGGTGGCGATGCCGCAGGACGTGCCGGCGCCCGACACATTGCTGTCGCAGCGCGAATTGATCGGCAAGTTCGGCGAGGCCGTGCCAGACGGCATCAGGCGCTACTGGGAGCGTGACCGGCCGATCGAGATGAAACCGGTGATGCTGGAGCATTACACCAGTCGGGAAAAGCTGGAGCCGAAGCAGAACATCTGGATCCGCACGACCGGCCCGGTTCCGGCCGATCGCGCCACGCAGGCGGCCGTGCTTGCCTATCTTTCCGATATGACGCTGCTTGACACCTCGACCTTTGCGCATGGCCGCGCCATTTTCGACAGCGACATCCAGGCGGCGAGCCTCGATCACGCAATGTGGTTCCACCGCAGCCATCCGCTCGACGACTGGATGCTCTACACGCAGGACAGCCCGTCGACGCAAGGGTCGCGGGGGTTCACCCGCGGGTCGCTGTTTGCCCGCGACGGCACGCTGATCGCCTCGGTTGCCCAGGAAGGCCTCATCAGGCTGAAGCGGTCGCCTGCCGAATAGGCAAATTTCCAAAATTGCCTACTTTTTAATCAGCTGCGCTGCCGCGACTATGAACAGTCAGCCGACAAACCTTCCCCAATTCCTTATTTAACAACAGGTTAACACCCTGCTTCGGCAATTGGCACGGAGCTTGAATCCTAGCGGGCACTCTCCGGCTCTCATGGGGATCGGCGAAGTCGTATAAACGCGGGGGACCCGCAACAGCAAAGGGTGAAACCTTATGAAAATCGTGATGGCAATCATCAAGCCGTTCAAGCTCGACGAGGTGCGCGAAGCGCTCACCGCAGTCGGCATCCAGGGCCTGACCGTCACCGAAGTCAAAGGCTACGGGCGTCAGAAGGGACATACGGAAATCTATCGCGGGGCGGAATACGCGGTCAGCTTCCTGCCGAAGATCAAGATCGAAGTCGCGGTCGGCGTGGACATGGTCGACAAGGCCGTCGAAGCCATCACCGCGGCGGCCAAGACCGGACAGATCGGCGACGGCAAGATCTTCGTTTTCGGCATCGACCAGGCGGTGCGCATTCGCACCGGCGAAACAGACACCGACGCGCTTTGAGCTGCGGACACGTATTCCAATGGAGAGTTCAATGAATATTCCTTCTACTTTGAAGTCCGCGGCGCGCACCGCGCTGCTGGGCGCGTTCACACTTGGAGCCTTAGGCACGATTGCCGCATTTGCGCAGGAAGCAGCTCCGGCCGCACCGGCAGCGCCAGCGGTGCCGGCCTTTACCGTCGACAAGGGCGACACGACTTGGATGATGATTTCCACCATTCTGGTGCTGTTGATGACCATTCCCGGCCTTGCCCTTTTCTACGGCGGCCTGGTTCGCGCCAAGAATATGCTGTCGGTGCTGATGCAGGTTTTCACCATCACCAGCGTGGTCATGATCGTCTGGGTTTTCTACGGCTACAGCCTTGCCTTCACCCCCGGCAATGCCTTCATCGGCGGCCTTTCCAAGATGTTTCTCGCCGGCGTCGACGTGACGACGCTGTCGGAAACCTTCACCAAGGGCGTCGCCATTCCTGAGCTGGTGTTCGTCATCTTCCAGATGAGCTTCGCCTGCATCACCCCCGCCCTGATCGTCGGCGCCTTCGCCGAACGCATCAAGTTCTCCGCCGTGATCCTTTTCACCATCCTCTGGGTCACGTTCGTCTACTTCCCGATCGCGCATATGGTCTGGTTCTGGGGTGGCCCGAGCGCTTATAGCGACCCGTCAGGGCTCATCTTCAGCTTCGGCGCCATCGACTTCGCCGGCGGCACCGTCGTTCACATCAATGCGGGCATCGCCGGCCTTGTCGGCGCGCTGATGGTCGGCAAGCGCATCGGCTACAACAAGGACGTCATGGCGCCGCACTCGATGACGTTGACCATGGTCGGCGCTTCGCTGCTGTGGGTCGGCTGGTTCGGTTTCAACGCCGGTTCGAACCTCGAAGCCAACGCCTACGCGGTGCTGGCGATGGTCAACACCTTCGTCGCCACAGCGGCGGCGGCCGTGACCTGGATCGTGCTTGAAACGCTGCTCCGCGGCAAAGCGTCCATGCTCGGCGCGGTTTCGGGCGCTGTTACCGGCCTTGTCGCCGTCACGCCCGCTGCCGGCTTTGCCGGACCTATGGGCGTCATCGTGCTCGGCATCGTCGCCACCTGCGTCTGCTACTTCTTCGTCTCGGTGGTGAAGAACAAGTTCGGCTACGACGATAGCCTTGATGTCTTCGGCATCCACTGCATCGGCGGCATCATCGGCGCGCTCGGCACCGGCATCCTGGTCAATCCCGCCCTTGGCGGCGCCGGCGTCGTCGATTATTCGACAGCCGACTTCGCCGCCGGCTATGCCGGCACGGCCACCCAGCTGTGGTCGCAGTTCAAGGGTGTCCTGGTAACCGTCCTGTGGTCGGGCATCGGCAGCGCGATCCTCTACAAGATCGTCGATATGATCGTGGGCCTGCGTCCGACAGCCGATGCAGAGCGTGAAGGGCTCGACCTCACCTCGCATGGCGAAGCGGCCTATCACCCATAAGTCTTGTCCGGGGCGGCCTTGGCCGCCCCGCATCCTCCCATCCCGTCGTGACGCTCCAGAAGGGCTCACGCATTGAGGCCCGGAACGTTTCCGGGCCTCTTTTTTGCGCGCAGATGCCGTGCCAGATACCCGCCGCAAGATACTTCCCCCAATCCCTTATAGTTAATGCTGCCTTAACCTTCCCGCCGATAGTCTGGTGCCCGAATCTGCCGAGCTGTGCGCACGCGTCCGGCCGGGCAATTACAGACGGGGAAGAGCATGCGTTCAGGGGCTTCAGCACCGCTCGCGCTGGCCGATACGGGGCACGGCATCGGGGCATTCGCACGGCGTCAGGTCGGCCGGCTGGTCGGCGCCGGCCTGTTTGCGCTGGTCGCCTTCGGTATCGCCAGCCTCGCCACCTGGAACGTCGCCGACCCAAGCTTCTCCCACGCCACCGATAACATCGTCACCAACGCCATGGGCTATGTGGGCGCTGTCTTCTCCGACCTTGCCATGCAGTTCTTCGGCCTTGCCGCGGTCGCGGCGCTGGTGCCGGCAGTGGTCTGGGGATTTCTGCTGTTTTCGGCGCGCGGCGTCGACAGGCTGCCGAAGCGCGGGCTCGCCTGGTTCGGCTACGCGGTGCTTGCCGCGGCCATGGCCGGCTGCGTGGTGCCGCCCAAGACCTGGCCGCTGCCGACCGGTCTCGGCGGCGTGTTCGGCGACATGGTGCTCAAC
>NZ_RZTI01000242.1:0-3805 GCF_003997275.1 Mesorhizobium sp. M6A.T.Ce.TU.002.03.1.1 | reverse complement strand
CGATGGCAGGCGTGGTGCTGGAGCGTTTTCTCGCCGACGAGGCTGCGACCGCAAGACTGGGCGAGGACCTGGCCATGTCGCTGCGCCCCGGCGACGTGCTGGCGCTCAAAGGCGATCTCGGCGCTGGCAAGTCGAGTTTGGCGCGGGCGCTGATCAGGGCAATGACCGACGATTCCGGTCTCGACGTGCCGAGCCCTACCTTCACGCTCGTCCAGAGCTATGAGGCGCGCGTTCCCATCCATCATTTCGACCTCTATCGCCTGTCCTCGGCGTCCGAACTGGACGAGCTGGGTTTCGACGAAGCGCTGGCGCAAGGCGCTGCCCTGGTGGAATGGCCGGAACGGGCAGAGGCCTATTTGCCAAAGACTTCGATCCAGATCGAGCTGCTCCATCAGGGCGATGGCCGCCTGGCGAGACTGACGGGACAAGGCGCTGCCTTCGAGCGCACGGCGCGATCGCTGGCCATGCGCGATTTTCTGGAAAGAGCTGGATGGGGCGAAGCGCAGAGACGCTATTTTATCGGCGACGCCTCGGCCCGCTCCTATGAGATCGTCTCGCTGGCCGGCTTGCCGCCGCGCGTGTTGATGAATTCGCCAACGCTGGTGCTCGGGCCGCCGATCCGCGACGGCAAGCCCTATGCGGTGATCGCCCACACCGCGCAATCCGTCTCGGCCTTCGTCGCCATCGACCGGGCATTGCGGGCCGGCGGCGTCAGCGCCCCGGAGATCCATGCCCAGGACCTCGACCAGGGATTTCTTCTGCTTGAGCATCTCGGCTCCGAGGGATTTCTCGGGCAGCATGGTCAGCCGGTGGCGGAGCGCTACGCGGCGGCGGCCAAACTGCTCGCCATGATGCATGGCAAGGCATGGCCCGATCGCATCGAGGCCGCACCCGGCGTCTTTCACGACGTGCCGCCTTTCGATCGCGACGCCATGATGATCGAAGCCGAATTGCTGGTCGACTGGTATGTGCCGGCGATATCAGGCGGCCCGGCAAGCGATGCCTTGCGCGCCGGCTATGTCAGGGAATGGAATGCGGTCCTCGACCGGCTGGAGGGGCGCGAATACACGCTCATGCTGCGCGACTTTCATTCGCCCAACATCATCTGGCGCGGCAATCGTACCGGTCACGATCGCCTCGGCATCGTCGATGTCCAGGACGCGCTGATCGGCCCGTCCGCCTACGACCTCGCCTCGCTCGCCATGGATGCGCGCGTCACGCTTTCGCCTGAGATCGAGATGCGGACGCTCAACGCCTATATCGCCGCGCGCCATAAGGCTGGCGCTTTTAACGAAGACGAATTCGTCGAGACCTATGCGATCATGGCGGCGCAGCGCAATTCGAAGATACTCGGCATTTTTGTTCGGCTCGAAAAGCGCGACGGCAAGCCCTATTATCTAAAACACCTGCCGCGCATTCGCGACTATCTCCGGCGAGCGC
Source organism: Mesorhizobium sp. M6A.T.Ce.TU.002.03.1.1 (assembly GCF_003997275.1). NCBI lineage: Bacteria > Pseudomonadati > Pseudomonadota > Alphaproteobacteria > Hyphomicrobiales > Phyllobacteriaceae > Mesorhizobium > Mesorhizobium sp. M6A.T.Ce.TU.002.03.1.1. The sequence goes on along the minus strand of NZ_RZTI01000242.1, from coordinate 2,365 downwards.
TGGCGCATCCCGGGCTGGCCAGCTTGCGGGATTTCTATACCGCCCACGGCCTGCTGGAGGAACGGTCGCTATGACGGCACGCCTCAAAACCGCAATGGTGCTTGCCGCCGGGCTGGGAAAGCGCATGCGGCCAATCACCGACACGATCCCGAAGCCGCTGGTCAAGATATCAGGCAAGACATTGCTCGACTGGAGCTTGGACAGCCTGGCGCAGGCCGGCGTCGACAAGGCCATGGTCAACGTCCATTATTTTCCCGAACAGATCGTCGCTCATGTCGCCGCGCGCCGCGCCCCGAAAGTCGTCATTTCCGATGAAAGCGAAAGGCTGCTCGATTCCGCCGGCGGTATCGTCCATGCTTTGCCGGAACTGGGAGGGGCTCCCTTTTACATCGTCAACGCCGATACCTTCTGGATCGACAGCGGCATGCCCAACCTTGCTCGTCTCGCTCTTGCATGGGACGCGGCGAAAATGGATATTCTGCTGATGCTCGCGGATCTCCAGTCAGCAACCGGACACAGCGGCGGCACGGATTTCCTGATGTCGCCGGGCGGCGCCTTGCGGCGTTCGAAAGGCGACCCGACAGGCCTGATCTATGCCGGCGCGGCGATCGTCCATCCCAGGCTTTTCAAGGATGCGCCGGCCGGTCCGCACTCGCTCAACGCCTATTTCGATGCGGCCATTGCTGCCGGCCGCCTGTTCGGCATGACGATGCATGGCCGTTGGATCACAGTCGGCACGCCCGATGCCATCCCGCTTGCGGAAGCGGCCGTCGCCGCCGCTCTTGCTGAGTCGCCCAGCGCTGTTACCGAGTTGACCAGCGCCTTCACTGAGTTGAAATGAGCGGCTCCCGCCGCGTTTTCTCGATCCCGCCCGGAGCGCCGTTTCTGCCGTCGCTGGCCGAGGCCTTGCTGTCAGGTCGGCTTGTCCCCGATTTCCGCTTCGACGGCGACCCGCTGGCGTTGGCCGACGCCACTATCTACGTGCCGACGCGCCGCGCCGCGCGGGCGCTGCGCGGCGTCTTCGTCGACCGTCTGGGTGGCCGCTCGGCGATCCTGCCGGTCATCCGCCCGCTTGGCGAGTTCGACGAGGACGAAGCTGCATTCGAGGCCGACGCATCGGCTGCGATCGATCTCGCGCCGCCGATCGCCGCGACCGAGCGGCTGCTGCTGCTGGCGCCGCTGGTGCGCGCCTGGAAACGCCGCCTGCCGGCACATGTCGCTGCACTTTTCGACGAGGAGATCGTCGTGCCGGCCTCCGCCGCCGACTCCATCTGGCTGGCGCGCGACCTGGCCCGGCTGATGGACGAGATCGAGACCGAAGGCACGGACTGGACCAAGCTCGCCGATCTGGTCACCGGCAACCTTGCCGGCTGGTGGCAAGTGACGCTCGACTTCCTGAGCATCGTCACCGAAAACTGGCCGAATCTCCTCGAAGAACGCAACCGCTCCAACCCGGCCGCACATCGCAATGCGCTGATTAGGCTGGAAGCGGCGCGGCTGAAGCGCAATCCGCCCACTGGACCGGTGATCGCCGCCGGCTCCACCGGGTCCATTCCCGCCACCGCTGAATTGCTTGCGGTGATCGCCGGCCTGCCTGGCGGCGCCGTCGTGCTGCCCGGCCTAGACCTGATGCTGGATGAGCCGTCATTCCAGGCAATCGCGGCGCCCGGGGCGCGCCCGGCCTTGCTTGGTCACCCGCAATACGGCCTGGCAAAGCTGATCGGCAAGATCGGCGTGCTGCGCGGTGATGTCGAGGAGATCGCCGTTGCCGAAAGGCCGCTCGCGCTGCGCGCCGCACTTGTCGGCGAGGCGCTGCGGCCGGCCGAAACCACTGAGCTGTGGGCGCAGACGCGGGTTCGTTTTGCCGCCGGAGACATCACCGAGGCCTTCGCCGACGTCACGCTTCTCGAAGCCGCCGGCGAACGCGACGAAGCCGTGGCGATCGCCGTCGCGCTCAAACGTGCCGTCGAACAGCCCGGCCACCGCGCGGCACTCGTCACCGGGGACCGCGCCCTGGCGCGGCGCGTTTCGGTCGAGCTGTTGCGGTTTGGTGTCGTCGCCGACGATTCGGGCGGCACGCCGCTCATCAATACGCCAGCCGCCGGCCTGCTCAGGCTGGCGCTTCAGGCCGCGTTCCGGCCCGGCGATCCGGTCGCCTTGCTGTCGCTGCTCAAGCACCCGCTGCTTTGCCTCGGCCTGGAACGCACAAGCGTCCGTCATGCGGCCGAGATCATCGAACTGGTGGCGCTGCGCGGCGGCACCGGCCGCCCCGACATCGCATCGCTGCCGGAGCTCTTCGATATCCGTCTCACCAGCCTGGGCGATGCCCGCCCGCCCTTCTGGTTTTCCCGCCTGACCGTGCGCA
>NZ_RZTI01000241.1:0-3940 GCF_003997275.1 Mesorhizobium sp. M6A.T.Ce.TU.002.03.1.1 | reverse complement strand
GTCACGGAAACGGATCGAGGTTTCCTCGATCACGCCGCGCCGCTCGATGAAAACGCGATCGTGCGTGTTGATCAGTATGTCGGAAATTGAATCGTCTTTCAGCAGTGGCTCAATCGGCCCCAGGCCGAGCATCTCGTCGGCGGTGTCGCTGGTCAATTGATCGAGTTCGCGAGCATTCAGCGGCACGTTGCGCGCGCGGACAAATTCCCGCACGATCGGCCGGATCTCATTCAGGATTTCATCCTTGGACGCGTTTTCAAGGGCGGACAGGTTGAAGCGGTCAATGAGGTGGCGGTGGAGCTCGACCTTGAGCGTCAGGAACTCGTCACCGTGCGGTTCAAAGTCGACAACAGGAGAAAGCGTCGGGGCGGCGGGCAAAACCGCCATTGGCTCGAGCTTTGGCTCGACTCGCAACTCGCTTGGCCCTTTGGTGAACCGCCCCAGCATATCGCGTTATACTCCCCGTAGAATCCGTCGCCACGGAAACTAAACGTTAACCACGCAGGGCACAAGCGCCAGCCGCGCACCATGCAATGTAATACTTCAGACATAGTTAAGATCAAGCATCAGAAAACGCGACGCTTATTTGGTCAGCGGCGCTGTCCTAATGGAACACGAGGACTCGCTTTTCAATGCCAAGTGCTTTTTTTGCCACAAAGGCGTCATGGAGCCCACCTAAGGCCTTAGATATAAAGGAATATGCGCTATCGCTAATACCGCCCCATTTCCGCCATACCCACGGCCAAATTGTGAACGAATGGTTAAGATGGGTTGAAAAACGAGCCGAATCAATGTTTTGGTCCGCCTGAAATCGGCAATATTCTTGCCAAACCATGTATAGGAAAGTTAAGAAACCCTTAATCCCGTTTGACTCTGATTTTCGTCGGGACTTAGATCGAGATGACGGGGGATGCTTGGGTATGGATTTCATCCTTGGCTCGTCTCGTCGGGTTCAAACCTCCAAAGGGAGAAATTGGCATGAAGAAGCTCATGACGATGACCCGGCAGTTCCGCGACGACGAAAACGGCGCTGCCATGGTCGAATATACCATCTTGCTCGGTATCATCACTATCGCAGTGATTGCGTCGATTGTTGTCGTCGGCGCTTGGGTCGGTGCCCGGTGGACATCGCTATCCACAACGTTGACTGCCAACCCGTGATATCGTGACGCTATCATCGACGCCGCGGATATCCGCGGCGTCGATGTTCAAGGATAATGCAGTGAGCTGTGAAAACGCAGTCGGGTGGGGCAAGAAATGCGCGCAAACACCGTCATCATGATTGCTCTCGCCGGCGTGTTCGGCGTGCTCGCGGTGGTTCTCGCCAATATCTGGCTGGCCAACCAGCGCAGCGCCATGGCGCAGACGGAAGATGTCCAGCGCGACACGGTCGTGGTGGCCGCGATGCCGTTGAAGTTCGGCGACACGCTGACCGCTGACAAACTGCGCGAAGTCGCCTGGCCCTCAGGCGCGGTCCCGACCGGAGCCTTCAAGACAACGAAAGAAATGCTTGACGGCGAAGGCACCAAGCAGGCACTGCAGGCGATCGGCGTCAACGAGCCTGTTCTCGCCACCAAGATCACTGGCCCCGGCCAGCGTGCCACACTTTCAGCGGTGCTCGGCGAAGGCATGAAGGCCGTTTCTATCAGGGTCAACGACGTGCTCGGCGTCGCCGGGTTCGTTTTCCCCGGCGACCGGGTCGATGTGCTGCTGACCCGCAAGGTGCGCACCACCCAGGGAACTGACCAGAGTTTCGTCGACGTGCTTTTGCAGAGCATGAAGGTGCTCGCCGTCGACCAAGTCGCCGATGAAAGCTCCGAGAACCCGACGGTCGTGAAGGCGGTCACGCTCGAGGTCAGCACCAAAGACGCCCAGAAGCTTACCTTGGCTGCCGACGCCGGCCAGTTGTCCCTGGCGCTTCGCCAAGCGGCCGCCAGCAAGGGCGAGACGACCGAACGCATTACGCTTTCAGACTTGACCGGTGATACGCCGGACGACGTCGCCGCCAGGCAGGCCGAACTCGCCAAGCAGGCAAAAGCCGAGGCTGAGGCAGCAGCCGAGCGCAAGCGCGCGGACGACAAGATCAATGGGCTGACCCAGGCCGTGGAACGTGTGGGAAGCAGGCTCGACCTGTTGAGCAGCGCAAAACCTGCTCCGGCAGTGGCCTCAGCACCCCAGATGCAAGAAGTGGTTAAGGAAGTGATCAAGTATGTGCAGCCGGAGCCGCCGGCGCGTGCAACAATCGGCGTCTTCAGGGGTGTGAAACTCGAATCTTACGACGTGCCGCGACAAAAATAACGCTAGGGTATTGCCGAACGAGTCGGCAAGGGGGGTAGTCTAGATGCGTATGTTCCGGGGACGACTGGCGGCTGCCGCGCTGGCCTGTTCGGTGATGCTATTGCCGATCGATCTTGCTGCTCATGCAGCCGACCGCAGGATCGATGTGTCGAACCCCAGCGTCCACCGTATTTTCCTGCCCATGTCGCAGTCGGTGACGATCCAGGTGAACGCCACTCTCGGCGACATCGTCGTCGGCGACGAGAAGATCGCCGACGCCCAGCCAATGACCGACCGCACGCTCTATGTCATCGGCAAGAGCGCCGGCACCACCACTGTCAACCTCTTTTCCGAGGACAAGCGCTCGCTTGGCGTGATCCAGATCGAGGTTGGCGTCGACGTCAGCGACATGGCGCAGGCGATCCGGCAGGTGGCGCCCAGGTCGCGCATCGATATCGGCTCGATCAACGGCAAGATCAGGCTTGGCGGCCATGTCAAGGACGGCGCCACGCTGGCGGCGATCATGCAGGTCGCCCAGCAATATGGCCCCGACGCGATCATAAACGCGGTGACGGTCGACGACAGCCAGCAGGTAAACCTCGAAGTGCGCGTGCTGGAGGCCAAGCGCAATGCCGGCCGCGATCTTGGCGTCTCAATCAGGAGCACCAACGGCAGCGGCACGACCCGCACAGGAACGGGCATAGCCGCCGTCGACGAGGACAATGTGGTGCTGGGGCCGGGCAATCTGCTTACCGGCCTTCTTTCGAACACCACCCCGTTCGCGGCGCTGATCACTCGCGTCATCGACAGCAACATCAAGGTCGACCTGATCATCGAGGCGCTCGAGGCCAAGGGCGTGGTGCGCACGCTTGCCGAACCCAACCTCACCACTCTTTCCGGTGAGGTTGCCAGCTTCAATGCCGGCGGCGAAGTACCTATCCGCGTCGACGACGGTGATGGCGAGATCAGTATCGAATACAAACAGTTCGGCGTTAATCTGCTGTTCACGCCGGTCGTGCTCAGCGACGACAAGATCAACATCAGGCTGGCGCCGGAAGTCAGCGACCTGACCGGTTTCACCACCGCCGGCGACCCGATCTTCACCAACCGCAAGCTGTCGACCGTCGTCGAACTGCGCGACGGCCAGAGCTTCGCTGTCGGCGGACTTTTGTCCAGCAAGAACACCAAGATCCAGAGGCAGGTGCCGTGGCTCGGCCAGGTGCCGATCGTCGGGACGCTGTTCCGGAATTCGAGCAACCAGAAGGAAGAGACCGAACTGGTCGTCATCGTGACGCCGCGTATCGTGCGGCCGGTAAAGCCTGGCGAGCAGCTGGCGACGCCGTTCGACAAGACACGGCCCGCCAACGACCCGGAGCTCTTCATTCTCGGTCAGCTCGAAGTGACCAAGGACATGGTTCGCAAATATGAACTCGGCGAAGGCGTGGTCGGCCCCTATGGCCACATGCTCGATCTGAAATCCAAGGACAAGATGATTTATGTCAAGAAATAGCGCCTTGATCCTGTTTTTGTGCGCCGGCGGGCTGACGGGCTGCGCCGCCGACTACCTGAACAATTACGAAACGGTGACACTGGCTGCCGGCGACACGCAGAAATACAATTCGCTGTTGCAGACGGTCGACCCGCTCAATCCGGCGTCCAGGAA
>NZ_RZTI01000240.1:0-3987 GCF_003997275.1 Mesorhizobium sp. M6A.T.Ce.TU.002.03.1.1 | reverse complement strand
GCCTATGAGGCTGTGCGGGTGACGGATGGCCGCGACCGGATGCGTGAATACAAGGCGACGCCGTCGAACTGGCCGGAGGGCGACATCAACCACTATATGTGCCCGAACTGCGGCGCGAATTTTCTCTCGCGCGGCTTTCTCGACTTCATGGGCGGGAATTTCTGGGCGGTGAACGTCGCCTGCCTCGACGACGTCACCGAAGAGGAACTCGCCGCAGCACCAATCGTTTACGAGGACGGCAAGCGCGACAGGCAGGACCAAGCGCCGGAGATCACCGGTTATTTGTGAGCGGCGGGCTCAGAAACATCTGACGGCGGCTTGATCGAACCAAGCCGCCGGCCAGCGGAAGGCGCCGGAGGCCGACGTTAGAGCGGTTCATCGTTTCACGGAAACGCCGAATCCCTCTTTGTTTTTGCGCAATTCCGGACGGAAAACCGCTTCACACTTTTCCTGGAATTGCTCTAGTGATTGTCCCGCGGCACGCCCTTGGTGTGCGCCACATCCTGATATTTCACCGCCGGCTTCAGCACCATTCCTTCGGAAAACTGGTCGACCATGCCGCGCTGAATCTCCTGCCATGGCGTCTGATGCTTGGGGTAGTGATAGCCGCCACTGTTCTGCAGCTCGGCGCGACGGCGCGTGATCTCGTCGTCGGTGACGAGAATGTCGGCGGTGCCCTTGCGCAGGTCGATGCGGACGCGGTCGCCGGTCTTCAGCAGCGCCAGCCCGCCGCCTATGGCGGCTTCAGGCGAGGCGTTGAGGATCGACGGCGAGCCCGACGTTCCCGACTGGCGGCCGTCGCCGATGCAGGCCAGCGCGTGGATGCCCTTCTTGATGAGATGGGCCGGCGGCTGCATGTTGACGACTTCGGCGCCGCCCGGATAACCGATCGGGCCGGCGCCACGCATGAACAGGATCGTGTGCTCGTCGATGCCTTGCGCCGGATCGTCGATGCGGGCGTGATAGTCCTCCGGCCCGTCGAAGACCATGGCATTGCCTTCGAAGGCCTCGGGGTCCTTCGGGTTCGACAGATAGCGTTCGCGGAATTCGGGCGAGATGCCGCTGGTCTTCATGATCGCCGAATCGAACAGATTGCCTTTGAGATTAATGAAGCCGGCATTAGCCTTCAGCGGCTCGGCGACGGTGCGGATGACGTCGAGATTCTCGTTGACGGCCCCACCGCAATTGTCGCCTATCGTCTTGCCGTTGACGGTCATGGCGTCGGGATAGGGCAACAGCCCAGCCTTCATCAGTTCGGCCACGACCGCCGGCACGCCACCGGCGTGGTGGTAATCCTCGCCGAGATATTCGCCCGACGGCTGCAGGTTGACGATGAGCGGTATGTTGAGGCCGACCTTCTGCCAATCGTCATTGTCGAGCGGCACGCCGAGATGGCGGGCGATGGCGTTGAGGTGGATCGGCGCGTTGGTCGAGCCGCCGATGGCCGAATTGACGACGATGGCGTTCTCGAAGGCCTGCCGGGTCATGATGTCGGAGGGCTTCAGATCCTCATGCACCATGTCGACGATGCGTTTTCCCGTCTCATAGGCGATCTGGCCGCGCTCGCGATAGGGCGCGGGGATCGCGGCCGAGCCCGGCAACTGCATGCCGAGCGCCTCGGCCAGCGAATTCATGGTGGTGGCAGTGCCCATTGTGTTGCAATAGCCAGTGGACGGCGCCGAGGAGGCGACGATGTCCATGAACTCGTCATAGCCGATCTCGCCGGCCGACAGGCGCTGGCGCGATTCCCAGACGATCGTGCCGGATCCGGTGCGCTTGCCCTTGTGCCAGCCGTTCAGCATCGGGCCGACCGACAACGCGATAGCCGGAATGTTGACGGTGGCCGCCGCCATCAGCAGGGCTGGCGTCGTCTTGTCGCAGCCGATGGTGAGCACGACGCCGTCGAGCGGGTAGCCGTAGAGCACTTCGACCAGGCCGAGATAGGCAAGGTTGCGGTCGAGCGCGGCTGTCGGGCGCTTGCCCGTCTCCTGGATCGGGTGGCACGGGAACTCGAAAGGGATGCCGCCCATCGACACGATGCCCTCGCGCACGCGCTTGGCCAGCTCGATATGATGGCGGTTGCAGGGCGACAGATCCGAACCGGTCTGGGCGATGCCGATCAGCGGCTTGCCCGACATCAGCTCGGCACGCGTCAGCCCGTAATTCAGGTAGCGCTCGAGGTAAAGCGCCGTCATCCCCGGATTGTCGGGATTGTCGAACCACTCCTGCGAGCGAAATTTCTTCTTCTGTGTGGGGGCGCCGGCCATCATGGTCTCCGTATTTGTATGACAAATCGATATGACAACGCGCGAGAGCAGGCAAGAGGCACGCGCCATCCTATTCCGGACTTTGGTGCGATAGACATACATCGGCCCCCACGCTAGACGGGATCGGGGTTTGTCAATTTTGTATCCGGGAGATTTTGATGGCTTTGGTGATCGAAGGCGAGGAACGCATCGCCGCACCCCTGCAAAAGGTGTGGGAAGCGCTGAACGACCCGGACGTTCTGAGGCAGACCATTCCGGGCTGCCAGAGCCTTGAAAAGAAGTCGGACACCGAGATGGGGGCGACAGTGGTGCTCAAGATCGGCCCGATCAAGGCGACGTTCAACGGCGAAGTGACGCTCAAGAATCTCAACCCGCCGCATTCCTACACCATCCAGGGCGAGGGCAAGGGCGGCATCGCCGGCTTCGCCAAGGGCGGCGCCGATGTGACGCTGACCGCCGACGGGCCGGAGGCGACGATCCTCAGATATGCGGCCAAGGCCGATGTCGGCGGCAAGATCGCCCAGCTCGGCAGCCGGCTGATCGAATCGACGTCGAAGAAACTGGCCGGGCAGTTTTTTTCGTCGTTCGGCGAGAAGGTGGGCGCAGTGATCCCTCCCCCTTGAGGGGAGGGTGGCCCGCAGGGCCGGGTGGGGTCGGTGGCGACGCGCTCCAACATTTCCTTCGTAAGAGGTTGAGGCGGTTCAGATGACCCCTCCCGCCGCGCTTCGCGCGGCACCCTCCCCTCAAGGGGGAGGGATATTCGCGTTACTCGAACACGATGCTCGGCACCGCGGCTTCCGCCGCGCCGCGTTCTTCATTGACCCTGTCCCAGACCTTAGAAGCGATGTCGCGGTAGATTTTTGCCTCGGCGCCATCGGGCTTCGAGACCACCACCGGTGTGCCGGCATCCGAGCTTTCGCGGATGCCCATCTCGAGCGGCACTTCGCCGAGGAAGGTGACGCCGAGGCGCTCGGCCTCGCGGCGCGCGCCGCCGTGGCCGAAGATATCGTAGCGCTTGCCGGTGTCGGGGGCGAGGAAGTAGCTCATGTTCTCGACGATGCCCAACAGCGGCACGTCCACCTTCTTGAACATGTTGAGGCCCTTTCGCGCATCGATCAGGGCCAGATCCTGCGGCGTCGAGACGATGACGGCGCCGGCGAGCGGCACCTGCTGGGCCATGGTCAGCTGCGCGTCGCCAGTGCCGGGCGGCATGTCGACGACGAGCACGTCGAGCGGACCCCACTCGACCTCGCGCAGCATCTGCGTCAGCGCCGACATCACCATCGGCCCGCGCCAGATCATCGGCGTCTCCTCATCGACGAGGAAGCCCATCGACATGACCTTCAGCCCGTAATTCTCCATTGGCTTCAGGACCTTGCCGTCGACGGTCTGCGGCCGGCCATGGATGTTGAGCAGCCGCGGCATGGACGGGCCGTAGATGTCGGCGTCAAGCACACCAACCCTCAAGCCGTTAGCGGCGAGGCCAAGCGCGATGTTGACGGCAGTGGTCGACTTGCCGACGCCGCCTTTGCCCGAGGCGACAGCGATGATCGCCTCGATGCCGGGCACGCCGCGCTTGCCCTGGCTATGCGAGGCTGGCGCATGCGGAGCCGGACGTGGCGCGGCAGCGGGTGCGGCCGCAGGTGTGGGCCTTGGGGCGGGCCTGGGAGCGGGTCTTTGCGGAACCGGAGCCTCCATGCCGCCACCCTTCTTTTCCGCC
>NZ_RZTI01000023.1:13004-67045 GCF_003997275.1 Mesorhizobium sp. M6A.T.Ce.TU.002.03.1.1 | reverse complement strand
AGGCCATGCACCAGCAATATTTCGGCCCGCCCGGCTGCTCGAACAGGTTCTCGAAATCGGTGCGCGTTGATCGCGTCACCTCAGTAAAGAGGATTTCGCCCCATTCAGCCTTTCCTGGCGAGCCGCTCAAGCGTTTTGGCATCGGAAAGCTCCCTTGCAGCGTCCTTGCCGATCCAGCGTGCCGTCTTGTCGGTCGAGGCAGCCAGCTTTTGTGCCAGCGCAAGGGCAGGGCCGTGCAGATCCATCGATCGCTTGCCGATCGAACGAAGCGCCCAGTTCACCGCCTTTTTCACGAAATTACGGCCGTCGGTGGCTTGCGCTTCAATGATCGACAGGAAGTCGAGGAAGGTGGCCTCTGGTTCGTTCTTCCGGTGGACCACCGACCAGGCCATCATGGCAAAAGCCGTACGTCGAACGAATTCCCGGTCGTCGACCGCGAATTCGACGATCAGTTCCCTCCAGCAATCCGTGTCGACAAAGAGATCGGAGACGCCGTCAACGATATCCCATGAGTCGAAAGTCGCCGCCCAACGTCTTGCATCCGCGACAGAAAACCGCGTCGGATCGGCCGTGACGGAAGCGATGAACTGCGCTTCCATGATGCCCGACTGCCACAGCTCGAACGCACGTTCATGGTTGCGCTTGATTTTCTTGGCAATCTGCCGCTGCACGCCGTGCGAGATACCGAGCGCACGTTCGATCTTGATGCCGTAGCGCAGCATGCCAAGGCGATTCTCCTCCGAGCCGATCGAGCGCAGATGGGCGACAATTTCCTCGGCGCTGGACTGAGGCGACAGCTCGGCCACGACAAAGCCTATTTTTCCAATCGCGCCAGCAGCGAAGACGTATCCCAGCGCTTGCCACCCATCCCCTGCACATCCTTATAGAACTGATCGATAAGTGCCGTCACCGGCAGCTTGGCGCCATTGCGGTCGGCCTCCGCCAGGCAGATGCCGAGATCCTTGCGCATCCAGTCGACAGCGAAGCCGAAGTCGTATTTGCCGGCATTCATCGTCTTGTGGCGATTCTCCATCTGCCACGAGCCGGCCGCGCCCTTGGAAATCACCTCGATGACCTTTTCGATGTCGAGTCCGGCTTTTTTGCCGAAATGGATACCCTCGGCCAGCCCTTGGACAAGACCGGCGATGCATATCTGGTTGATCATCTTGGTGAGCTGACCGGAGCCGGCCGGGCCCATCAGCCCGACCATGCGGGCATAGGCATCGATGACGGGCTTTGCTTTATCGAAGGCTTTCTGCTCGCCGCCGACCATAACCGTCAGCACGCCGTTTTCGGCGCCGGCCTGACCGCCGGAAACCGGTGCGTCGAGGAACGAGAACCCGCGCAGTTGCGCCTTCTCCGCCAGTTCGCGCGCGACTTCAGCCGACGCCGTGGTGTTGTCGATGAAGATAGCTCCCGTCTTCATCGTCTGGAACGCACCCTCGGCCCCGATCGTCACCGCACGCAGGTCGTCGTCATTGCCGACACAGGAAAAGACAAAATCCTTGCCGTCGGCCGCTTCGGCCGGCGTGTTGGCGACACTGCCGCCATGCTGGCCAACCCATTGCTCGGCCTTTAACTTGGTGCGGTTGTAGACGGCGACGTCGTGGCCGCCCTTGTTCCTGAGATGCCCGGCCATTGGATAGCCCATGACGCCAAGACCGAGAAATGCCACCGATGCCATGTTTTTCGAATCCCTTATAAGCCTGCTTCGGCCTTCTTAGCGGATCAGGCAGAGCTATGGGAGTCAGCGGTGCAGATGTATCGTGATGCGCCGTTCTATCCACTCGACCGCGTGGCGCAGTATCTCGACAATGATCAGATAGATGATCGCCGCCCAGACATAGGACTGGAAGTCGAAAGTGCGCGAATAGGTGAGCTTCGTGATGCCCATCAGATCATAGACGGTGATGATCGCGACAATCGCCGAGCCCTTGATCATCAGGATGATCTCGTTGCCGTAGGGTCGCAGCGCCACGATCAGTGCTTGCGGCAGTATGACCTTCCACATCGTCTGCAATTTGTGCAGGCCGAGCGAGGCGGCGCCCTCCCACTGGCCCCTGGGCACGCTTTGGATCGCGCCGCGCAGGATTTCCGCCTGATAGGCGGCAGTGTTGAGCGAGAAAGCGAAGATTGCGCAGTTGAACGCCTCGCGGAAAAAACCCCAGAGGCCGACCATCTCGAGTTGCGGCCTGAAGGAGCCTACGCCGTAATAGACAAGGAAGGTCTGGGCCAGCAGCGGCGTGCCGCGGAAGAAATAGACATAGGCATAGGCAAGACCTGAAAGAACCCGGTTCTTCGACATGCGGGCATAGGCGATCGGCACCGACAGGATCGCACCGAGCACGATCGAGATGGCGACAAGCAGCAGAGTGATGCCAAGTCCCGATACATAGCCGGGCGCGTATTTCGCGAAAAGCTCGCCGTTCCAGGCGAGAATGAGGTAGGCGGCGATCCCGGCGAGAAAAGCGATCCACAGACAGACCAGCGCGTAGCCGAGAATACGTTGCCGGGACCAGCCGCGTGGCAGAGCCGGCGGTCGGTCGATGGCGGCTACGCTCATCGCTGCACCTGCTGGCGGCTGACCGCACGTTCGATCGCGTTTATGCCGAAGGACGATATGATGGCGAGGAGCAGATAGATGAGGGCGGCGACACCGAAAAATAGGAAGGCGTGCTTGGTGACGCGGGCGGCGACGCCCGCTTGCCGCAATATGTCGGTAAGACCTATGGCGGACACCAGGGCCGTGTCCTTGAGCAGGATGAGCCACAGATTGGCAAGGCCCGGTAGCGCGATACGGATAAGCTGAGGTAGGACCACAAGTCGCATCGTCTGCCAGCCCGACAGGCCAACAGAATAGCCGCCCTCATACTGTCCCTTCGGGATGGCGCGGAATGCGGAGAGGAAGACCTCGCTGGCGTAGGACGAGAAGACGACGCCGAGCGCGATCATGCCGGAAACAAAAGCGTTCACTTCGACCGCGGCGGTAGGGTCATACAGGCGCATCACTTGCTGGATGCCGATTTGCGCGCCGTAAAAGATGATGAACAGCGTCAGCAGCTCGGGCAATCCGCGAAAGATCGTGGTGTAGATGTTGCCGGCCAGCCGCAGCGACGGCTCGTCGGATTGCTTGGCCAGTGCGACCAGAAAGCCGATCACCAGACCGACAGGCAGGGTCGCGGCTGCAAGCGAAACGGTGATGAAAACGCCATAGGCAATGTCGTCGAGCCAGCCTTCGGGGCCCCAACTGAGCAGCGTCCAAACGCTTTGCATCCGCCTGCCTGTTCTCCTTTATGGGCTCTTTGAGAGCAGCGCGGCGTCACCCTTCGTGCGCCGCCCCTTGTGCGAACGGCGGGAATGTCCCGCCGTTCGCTATCAGATCCATAAGGATCAGGACTCGCCGCCGTAGACGTCGTACTTGAAGTACTTGTCGTTGATTTCCTTGTACTTTCCGTTGGCGCGGATGGCGTCGATCGCCGCATTGAACTGGTTGACCAGCTCGGTCTCGCCCTTACGCACTGCGATGCCGGCGCCCGGACCATGGATCTTGATGTCAGGCGCGATCGCGCCGATCACCTTGCAGCAGGCGCCCTCCGGCGTGGCAAGCCAGCCTTCGAGAACAGTGATATCGTCGTTGACCGCATCAACGCGGCCATTGGCGAGATCGAGCTGGTATTCCTGCGCGGTTGGGTAAGGCTTGATCGTGCTGTCGGTATAGGTTGCGGTCGAATAGTTGAAATGCGTGGTCGAACCCTGCACGCCAATGGTCTTGTCGGCCAGGTCCTCCTTGGTCACGCCCTTGATGTCGCTGTCCTTGGGCGCGACGATTGCCGGTGGCGTGTTGTAGTATTTGTGGGTGAAGTCGACCTTCTCGGCACGCTCCGGGGTGATCGACATCGATGCTACGATTGCATCGAACTTGCCAGCCTGGAGCGCCGGGATGATGCCGTCCCAATCCTGCGCGACGAATGTGCACTTCACCTTCATCTCGTCGCAGAGTGCCTTGGCGATGTCGATGTCGAAGCCCACCAGCTGGCCGTCGGCGGTCAGGTTGTTGAACGGAGGGTAAGCGCCTTCAGTGCCGATCCTCAAAGTCTTTTCCTGAGCCTGGGCAACGCCCAGCGTCAGCAGCGCGGCCGATGCGGCGAGCGCTATACGCAATGCAATACGCATGATGGTCCTCTCTGTATGTCCCGGCCGTCGTTCCAAACGGCTCTGTGGGCGGTGCTTTTGACCGCCCGCTGGCGCGATACTCCCACTCTTTCCCCAAAAAAAGCAACTGCAAAAACCGTTGCTTCCGGGATTTGCATTCGTGGACAATGATGACGTTGGGGCAGGCATAATAGCGGCGAAAAAGGGCCCCTTCGCAAATGCCCTCAGCGCTTCAAGCCTGTCGCGCGCTCGATGAAGTCGGCTATCGATTTCGTGTCGTCGAGATCGAAGACAGGCAGGCTTTCGCCCGCTATGGCGAAGTCGGCGGCGATGGCGACGATATGCGGATCATTTGCCGAAAGCGGTGCCCGGTCCTTGGCCTCCAGCCGCCGTGTCTCGATCTTGCTGTGCGCCTCGCGCTTGTAGCCTTCGACCAGCACGATGTCGGAGGTGCCGAGCCGCGACAGGATCGTGTCCAGCGTCGGCTCGTCCTCGCCGCGCAATTCATGCATCAGGGCCCAGCGCCTGTCCGACACAATGGCGACTTCCGTGGCTCCGGCCTGCCGATGGCGAAAGCTGTCCGCTCCCGGCTTGTCGATGTCGAAATCATGATGGGCGTGTTTTACCGTCGAGACTTTCCAGCCACGCCGGACAAGTTCGGCGACCAGCTTTTCGGTCAGCGTCGTCTTGCCGGAATTCTTCCAGCCCGTGATGCCGAAGACGCGTCTCATCATGGCCTCATGGTCTGCAACAGACGTTCGGCTTCGGCAAGGTCGTCGGGCGTATTGATGTTGAAGAAAGGATCAATCTCGTGCCCACCGGAGTTCCACATCGGAAATTCGACATCGACAAAGCCGTGCCGCTCGATGAAGGCGAAAACCCGCCTATTGTCTTCATTGACCAGGAAACGTCGCAACGCGTCGTGCAGACCAAGCGGCCAGAGCGCGAACGTCGGATGCCGCTTGCCACCCGAACTGGCGACAGCGATCGCGCCGGGACGTTCCTTGACCACCGCGGCCAGCCGCCCGACCACATCCTCGGGAAAGAACGGCGTGTCGCCAGTGACAGTGACGACCACACTGCAAGCCATGGACGCCCACTCGAGGCCGGCAAGGATGCCGGCAAGCGGCCCCGCGTAACCCTCTACCGTATCGGCAAGCACCGGCAGTCCGAACTTGGCAAAGCGTGTCGGATCGCCGTTCGCGCTCAGCGCCAGCGGTCCGACTTGCGGGGCAAGGCGCGCGACGACATGGTCGAGCACGCGGCGGCCTCCCAGCGCAAGCAAGCTTTTGTCGCCACCACCCATTCGCCGCGACTGGCCACCGGCCAGAATGATCCCTGCAATATCTCGGTTCATCGTCTGCTGTCTTCTCGCCGGCCCCAAATCGTCAGGTTCCAGCGACCCTCGGGGCTCGTCTATATGCCGTCCGGCGCCATATCAGGTCCAGCGCTTTCGGCGGCTGTCTTTCGCCGGCCGACGATCCGTTCGCGGTAAAGTGTGTAGAGGCCGGAGCCGACGATGACGGTGGCGCCGAGTATCATCGGCAGGTCGGGGACGTCACCGAAGATGAACAGGCCAAGCAGGATCGACCAGAGCAGGGCTGTGTAGCGGAACGGCGCGACGAACGAGATGTCGCCCACCCGCATCGCCATGATGATGAACTGGTAACCGATGACCACGAGCACTGCCGCAGCGCTAGCAGCGCCGTGCTTTTTCCCGTCATCGGTGTCCACCCACCCATTGGCGAAAGCAGTGCCGCGCCCAGCACTGTCATGGCAAGTGCTGTGGCGGTAGACACCAGCAATGTCGGAACGGCCTGCGGTATTCGCGTGGTGGCGAGATCACGCACCGCGCAACAGGCGACGCAGGCCAGCGCCAGCAGCGAATAGATGCTGAACCCCTCGAGGCCGGGCCGCATAATGATCAGCACGCCGGCAAAGCCGATGGCGATGGCCAGCCAGCGCCGCCAGCCGACGCCTTCATTGAACACAAGTGCTGCGCCCATCGTCACCGCAAGCGGCAGCGCCTGCAGCACGGCCGAGACGTTGGCAATTGGCAGATGGGCAAGAGCAATGAGAAACGACACGGTAGCACCGGCTTCGCCGGCGACACGCACCGCAACCATCGGCTGCAACATCGAGCCGGGCAGGGCAAGCGCACCGCGTTGCCAGGCAAGCAGGCCTATAAAAAGCGAAGCGAAGGCGCCGCGGATCAGCATGACCTGCGCCATGTTCATGGATTCCGACGAGAATTTGCTGATCGCGTCGTTAAGGGTGAAGCCACTCATGGCCACCATCATGAACAACGCGCCGCGCAGGTTTGGCGAAAGAGGCAAGGGCATTACCGGTTGTGGTTCTGCATCAAGCCTCTAGCAGCCGGCTGCAAAACAGCAACGTCAAAGGGCTAGTCCACAGCCGTTCCGTGGCCCGTTACATCCTCCTCGCAAGAGCGGCAGGATTTATTTCGGCGGTGTGAGCGAGAAGATCAGCCGCCGGTGACGCTCATGTGCCGCGACACCGATGGACGGTTGGTGCGGCGGTCGATGATGAAATCATGGCCCTTCGGCTTGCGGCCAATGGCTTCATCGATGGCGTCGGCGACCAGCTCATTGCCTTCGGAGGCACGCAACGGCGCGCGCAGGTCGGCGGCATCTTCCTGGCCGAGGCACATATAGAGCGTGCCGGTGCAGGTCAGCCGGACGCGGTTGCAGCTTTCGCAGAAATTATGCGTCATCGGCGTGATGAAGCCGAGCTTGCCACCAGTCTCGGCGACGTGGACGTAGCGGGCCGGACCACCGGTCTTGTAAGGAATGTCGGTCAGCGTGAACTGCCGCTCCAGTGCTGCGCGCAGCAGCGACAGCGGCAGATACTGGTCGGTGCGGTCGGCATCGATCTCACCCATCGGCATGGTTTCGATGACCGTCAACTCCATGCCGCGGCCGTGCGCCCAGCGCAGCATTTCCGGCAGCTCGGCGTCATTGAAATCCTTCAGCGCCACCGCATTGAGCTTTACCTTCAGCCCCGCCGCCTGCGCAGCGTCGATGCCATCCATGACCTTGTCGAGATTGCCCCAGCGGGTGATCTGGCGGAATTTTTCCGGGTCCAGCGTATCCAGCGAGACATTGATGCGCTTGACCCCGCAATCGGCGAGCTCAGCGGCAAAGCGGGAAAGCTGCGAGCCATTGGTGGTCAGCGTCAGTTCTTCCAGCGCACCACTTTCGAGATGACGCGCAATCTGGCGCACGAGATGCATGATGTTCTTGCGCACCAGCGGCTCGCCGCCGGTAAGACGCAGTTTCCTCACACCCTTCTCGATGAAAACCGTGCACAGCCGGTCGAGCTCTTCCAGCGACAGCAGATCCTTCTTGGGAAGGAACGCCATATCTTCGGCCATGCAATAGGTGCAGCGGAAATCGCAGCGGTCGGTGACCGACACGCGCAGGTAGCTGATCGTGCGACCAAAAGGATCGATCATGTCCATGCTCGTGCGTTTCCCGTGGCTGCGAACGGCATCGTTATATATGGCTATGTGATACGATCCAACCTGCTATTCAAGATAAGAGGTCTCGATCTTTGGTAACATCGCGCCGCCGACAGATTGCGTCGGAAGTTTCGAAGCGGCCTTTTCCCGTTGCGCGAAGCGGCGTAGGGAAAGGACAGATGATGCGGAATCTATCACCATGACGGCGCCGAAGGAACTGAGGGTCTCGAAGGACCGCAAGCTGCTTACCGTGACCTTCCCTGACCATCAGCCGTTCGAATTGCCGGCGGAGTTTCTGCGTGTTGTCTCGCCATCGGCCGAAGTGCAGGGCCATTCGCCCGAACAGCGCGTGACCGTTCCCGGCAAGCGCAATGTTGCGATCCTGAAGATCGAGCCGGTCGGCAACTATGCCGTCCGCATCACCTTCGACGACTTCCACGATACCGGCATCTTCACCTGGAATTATCTGCATACGCTGGGCCATGAGAAGGAGGCACGCTGGGCCGCCTATCTCGCCGAGTTGGAAGACAAGGGGCTAAGCCGCGATCGTTGAATGGTTCCCGCACGACGCCCTGGTCAACGCAGGATCGCCAGTATTTCGCTGGTGTCGTGATAAAACGGCGTGCCTTCGATCAACCGGTCATCCTTGAAGCATAAACCTCTTTCAGGTCGAGCCAAATGCCATTCGCAACCAGTGCATAGTGAAACAAGAAAGATACGGTTTTCGGAGGAACTAATGCATTACACACTTTATGCTGCGCCAGGCTCATGCTCTTTTGCGCCTCACATCGTCATGGAGGAGATTGGACGACCATATTCGCTAGCGTTGATGTCTCCCGGCCATCCCGAAACCAAAACCGACGAATTCCGTCGATTCAATCCGAAAGGGCGAATCCCTGTTCTCATTGCCGAGAATTTCACTCTCACTGAAGCGCCGGCAATTTTGTTGCACCTGGGCCTGACGAACCCAGACACGGGCCTCCTGGGAGCGGATGCAGCAAATGTCGTCCGTTCCATCGAATGGTTTAACTGGCTATCCAGTGCGGTTCACGCGGTCGCCGTCCGAATGATCTGGCGCGCCGACTTTTTCTTACCGGATGAAACGATGTACGCTCCGTTGGTTGAAAGAGGAAAGGAGCATTTGGCCTCCGCATTTGCTCTTATAGATACCAAGATGAAGGACCGAGTTTGGGCAATAGGAGAGTGCTACTCAATCGTTGATCCATATTTGCTCGTATTCTATCGGTGGGGAAATCGTATGGCCATTGATATGCAAAATACTTATCCAGCTTGGACCACTCATACTCGTCGACTGGAGGAACGTGCGGCTGTGCAACGAGCTATAGCGCAAGAAGGAATATCCCTCTGGGAGTAGCTGTTGCATTGCCGAATCCAAAGATTGGCAAGGCCACCGATCAATACTCGCTCGTGCTTTAATCTGGTAGCGTTGTTTATCGGGAAACCAACGCTATGGCCTCGATAGGGCAAGGACTGCGGCTCATGCACGACAATCTCGGCATGAAATGCGCTAGCAAGCGTGTCGAGGCTCGCCGGCCCTGATTGCAGGAAGCGCATTTCAACCTCGAACATGTTTTCAAGAAGTTCCATGGCGGTGCGTCGCCGATCGAGTGGTTTATCCATTTCGGTCTCCGTGATCAGTATCGTACGGTTGACGCGACTTGCCCCTTATATCGTTGGTTCGACACCCGTTTCCAGACAACCGAAAAGACGTGCAGCACGTGTCGTCAAAACGTCACGGATATGGAGTAGCGGCGGCGGATACTCGGAGACGAAAACATGCCCGTTATCACCACGGTCGAACAGTTCGAAGCGCTCTATGGCCTGCCCGGCGAGACCTCGCTGGTCAAGGAACTCGACCATGTGATCCCTGAATACGCTGCCTTCATCGAAGCCTCGCCCTTTGTCGCGCTCGCGACCAGCGGGCCGGAAGGGCTGGATTGCTCACCGCGCGGCGATCTCGCCGGGTTTGTTCGCATCCACGATCCGAAAACCCTGATGATGCCGGACCGGCGCGGCAACAACCGTGCCGATTCACTGAAAAACATCATTCGCGATCCGCGCGTCGGCCTGTTGTTCCTGGTCCCAGGCTCCGGCACGACGCTGCGCGTCAACGGCCGCGCCCATATCACCACCGACGCCGCGCTCTGCGCCTCGTTCAGCGTCGACGGCAAGCCGGCGCGCTCAGTCACGGTCATCGATGTCGATTCGGTTTATTTCCAGTGCGCCCGCGCCATTGTCCGGTCGGAACTGTGGAACCCGGCGAGGCATGTCGATCCGAAATCGCTGCCGACACCTGGAACAATCCTGGAAATCACCAGCCGGAAAGGCATCGACGGCGAGGCCTACGACAAAGAGTGGCCGGAGCGCGCGAAAAAGTCGATGTGGTGAGCGGATCGCTACCGGCCCCGTCACGCTTCCTTGAGAACGTCGGCAATCTTGCGCATCTGCTCGCCGATCATGTCGCATTGCTCCGGCGTCGACTGGCTCATCGCTTTCTCGATCAGCGCCATATGGACCTTCAGCGCCTGCATCAGAAGTTCCGTGCCGGCTTCGGTCAAGGTAAGCCGCAGCACCCGCTTGTCCTTCTGGTCACCTTCGCGGCGCAGCAGGCCGCGTGTCTCGAGTTGCGGCAAAAGCATGGTGATGTTGGAACGGCCGACCAGCAGCCGGCGGGCGAGATCATGCTGCGACGTGCCGGGATGGCGGTAAAGGTTCATCAGCACGTCGAGTTGCGCCGGCTTGAGGTCAAGCGGCGCGAGCTTCACCGCCAGCGTGCGCTCCAGCACATGGCAAGCGCGCGCCACCGCGACCCAGTTGCGAAACCGCGGGTTGTCCCAGGGTAGCTCTTGTTTAATGTTCATGTTTGAACTATTATTATGTTCATGCTTGAACGAATGGATGGATCGCCACTATGGCATCATTTGGATTGAAGGTCATCCGGGGCGTGTTTGCTGCCGCCGAACATGTGGCTCCCCGCCTTACCGGGCGCGCGGCGTTCGAACTGTTCTGCCGCACGCCGAACGCCAAGATCCTCAGCGACGGCGAGCGACGCGCCGTCGACCGCGCCGCCGGCTTCATGGCCGAGGCGCGCCATCATCGGCTGAAGACCAAAAACGGGTGCGTCATGGTGCATGAATTCAGGCCAGAGCCGGGCAGGCGGGCCGCCGGCACGGTGCTCGTCATCCATGGCTGGCGTTCGCGCACCGAATATATGCGCACGCTGATCGAAGGCTATCGTGACGCCGGTTACAAGGTTGTCTCGCTCGACCTGCCGGGCCACGGCCAGTCGCAGGGCCGCCGACTCACACTGGTCAGTGCTGTCGAAGCCGCACGGCTGACCGGCGAATGGTTCGGCCCGTTCGTGGCGGTCGTCGGCCATTCCTTCGGCGGTGCCGTCGCCGCCAATGCCGTCGTCGGTTCGGTCAAGAACATTGCACCGCTGGCGGCCGAGCGGCTGGTGCTGATCGCGGCGCCGAGTTCCCTACCGGCGATCTTCAACGATTTCAGCCGCATGCTCAGTGTCGGCCCACGCTCGCAGGCCGCCATGGCCGACCGGGTCGAACGTATCGCCGGCCGGCCGCTGCACGAATTCGTCGGCGACCGCCAGCTCGCCCGCACGCCGGTGCCAACGCTGGTCATCCATGCGCCGGACGACCGCGAAGTGTCCGCCGACCATGCAAGGCTCTATGCCGGCGCCGGCGACCATGTCAGGCTTTACTGGGCGGACGGGCTCGGCCATCGCCGCATTCTCGCCGACAAGGGCGTGGTCGAGCGCGCGATCGGCTTCGTTGCCGAACACCGAGAACCGTCGCTGCTGCATTGACCTGAATATCTCGTTTTCTCCGTACCGGATCGGGAGTTCGGTCCCCATCGCGGTCGGCATTGTCACGCTGCGCCCGTGCCGGCCATCACCTTCCACGCGGCCATAGCCCCGGCCACCGTCGCCAAAAGGGCGGCGCGCGATGCGCCGTCGCGCGCCTGGATCGACATGCCGTGCTGCACGGTCGCATAGAACGTCGCAGCCATGCGGCAATCGAAGTCTGCCGGCAATTCGCCTTCCGCGACGCCACGTTCCAGCCGTCTCAGCAGGGCGGTGTGGCTTTCGGCGCGGCGGCCGCGCAGGTCATCGCAGATGGCGCCGCTGCTTGAGTCCTGGTGGAGCGCACCGAGCGCGATCAGGCAGCCTTGCGGACGATCGGTCTGCGAATAGGCCTTGGCCGTCTGGCGCAGAAAACGCTCGACCGCCTGGCGCGCCGTCGGCGCCTTTTCCAGTGCGGACCAGATATCGGTGCCTTCGACCTGCGTGTAGAGCTCGACCGCTTCAAGGAAGAGCGCCTCCTTGTTGCCGAAGGCGGCGTAGAGGCTTGGCGAGTTGATGCCCATCGCCGCGGTCAGGTCGCTCATCGATGCGCCCTCATAGCCCTTGGCCCAAAAGACCTCCATTGCGCGCCGGAGGGCAGTGGTTCGATCGAAGGTGCGGGGGCGGCCTCGTTCCGTCATGGCATCCTTTCTGTGTTGATTGATACATAAATCTGTTGACGCATCCGGGCAAGGCTGGCAGACATTTATGTATCGATCATTACAGAAAAGGAATAAACGAATGTCTCCCATCGACTTGAATGGCAAGGCCGCGCTCGTCACCGGCGGCAGCCGCGGCATCGGCGCGGCGATTGCGCGAAGGCTCGCGGCCGACGGCGCCAGCGTCGCGCTTACTTACGTGAATGGCGAGGAGCAGGCCCGTGCGGTCGTGGGAGAAATCCAGGCAGCCGGCGGTCGCGCCATTGCCCTCAAGGCCGACAATCGCGACGCTGCCGCAATCCAAGCGGCGGTCAGCGAGACAGTGAAGGCCTTCGGGCGGCTCGACATCCTCGTCAACAGCGCCGGCATCTGGCGCACCGCGCCGATCGATACATTGCCGCTCGCCGACTTTGATGAAACCATGGAGGTCAATGTCAGAGCCCCGTTCGTGGCCTCGAAGGCTGCGGCAGTGCATATGGGCGAGGGCGGCAGGATCATCTCGATCGGCAGCAATCTGGCCGAGCGTGTCACTGACACCAGCCTCAGCGCCTACTCGGCCAGCAAGGCGGCATTGGTCGGCTTGACCAAGGCATTGGCGCGCGACCTCGGTTCGCGCGGTATCACCGCCAACGTCGTTCATCCTGGCTCGACTGATACCGATATGAACCCGGCAAGTGGCCCGCACGCCGAGCATCAGCGACAGAAGATGGCGACGCCTCGCTTCGGCAAGGCTGAAGAGATCGCCGGCATGGTCGCCTGGCTGGCGGGTCCCGAAGGGCGCTTTGTGACAGGCGCCGCACTGACCATCGACGGCGGCGCCAACGCCTGACCCGTCACCGTTTCCCGGAACCGGAGCGAACCCAATTCGTTCCTGACGTCACGGTGTTGTGAAACTGTTCTGCAACAGACCTTCCGAAATTTATGGAAGCTTAACGAAATCGGTATGAATCGGTGTAGTCGCGTCTTACATCCGCCATGCGGTGGGCGAGACCGTCAAGCGATGCGGAACGGGAGCCGGTTGCAGCCGGAGCGGGTGATTCATGAAATTCCTCGGAAACAAAGCAACCGTGCTGCCGCTTGCGGCGGTCGCGGCAATGCTGGCCTTCGGCATGCCGCAGGCAGACGCGCAAGGGCTTTTCGAGAGGCTTTTCGGCGGTGGTATCAGGCGCACGCCGCAAGGTGATTTCCCCCCGCCGCCGTCAAGGCAGAAGCCACGATATAAGCCAAATGCAAAGGCGCCCGCTGCCTCTCGTATCAGCAGCCCGTCCTATTACACCTACAAGAGCGATCCACTCGTGCGCGTCGACTTCTCGACGCTGACGGCAACGCCGGAGCCGGCGATGCCACAGGATGCCGCCTTCCAGCCATCTTCCGCCACCGGCGCCGCCTTCCGCGAAGCGATCGCCGGGCTCGGTGACTACGAACTCTACGCCGAAAAAGACATCGCCAAGGCGCTCATCGCCTATTACTCGGCCAATCCGGATTTCATCTGGGTGACGGGAACCAGTGTCAACAGCCGTGCGCAAGATGCGGTGAGGGTGCTTGGCGAGGCGGCGAGCTATGGCCTCACACCTGCCGACTATACGGTAGAAGTGCCTGTCGCCAGCGCATCGACGACCGATGCCGATGCGCGGCTGAAGGAACTCGTCCGCTTCGAGATGGCACTGTCGGCGCGCGTCCTGCGCTACGTTCATGACGCGCAAAGCGGCCGTGTCGATCCCAATCGCATGACCGGCTATTATGATTTCCCGGCCAAGCCGCTCGACATGGAAGGCGTTCTGAAAACGCTGGCACGCACTCAGCAAGTGCGCACCTATCTCGAATCACGACACCCGCAGAATGTGGAATATCAGGCGCTGCGCGTCGAACTGGAATCGCTTCAGGCCAGCGCCGAAGACGAGATCGTCGTCGATCCCAAGCTGTTGCTGAAGCCAGGCGAGACCAGCCCCGAACTGCCGAAGCTTCTGGCGAAGATCGCGCGCAACCTCGACGACGAGATGGGCGGCGCCTATGGCGAGGTATTGGCCCGGCTCGCTACCAGCGAGGTCTATGACTTGGAACTGGTGCCGGTTATCAAGGCGGTGCAGAAGAAGGCCGGCATGAAGGGCGACGGCGTCATCGGTCCGCGCACCGTGGCGGCGCTGGCCGGAACGTCCAAGGTCGACAAGATCCAGAAGGTAAAGGTCGCGCTGGAAGAGTTGCGTTGGCTGCCATCCGATCTCGGCAGTCCGCGCGTCTTCATCAACCAGCCGGCTTTCACGGCGAGCTACATCGAAAATGGCGAGGAGAAGCTGAAGACCCGCGCCGTCATCGGCAAGACCACCAATCAGACATCCTTCTTCTACGATCAGGTAGAGCAGGTCGACTTCCATCCTTATTGGGGCGTGCCGCAGTCGATCCTCGTCAACGAGATGCTGCCCCGGTTACGCCGGGATCCCGGCTATCTCGACCGCGCCGGCTACGAAGTGGTCAATGCGCGCGGCAAGCGCATTCCCTCCTCCTCGGTCAACTGGGGCGCCTATGGCGCGAAGATACCTTATGGCGTGCGCCAGCTGCCGAGCGAGGCCAACGCGCTGGGCGAGCTGAAGATCCTGTTCCCCAACAAGCACGCAATCTACATGCACGACACGCCGCAAAAGTCGTTTTTCCAGCGTGACATGCGCGCACTCAGCCATGGCTGCGTTCGTCTGCAGGATCCGCGTGGCATGGCGGCTGCCGTGCTTGGCACCTCGGTCGACTATATCGCGGAGAAGCTGAAGCACGGACATTCGACCGAAAAGGTGGCGCGCACGATCCCGGTCTATGTCGCCTATTTCACCGCCTGGCCTGATATGTCCGGCAATGTCGAATACTTCCATGACGTCTACGACCGCGACACGCGGCTGCAGCAGGCGCTGGACAGCACGGAAGCGGTGCGCTCGCCGGCAAGCTGAGACTAAGCCTTGGTCGATCCGTCCCAACCTTGGGAGAGCGGGCGTCGGAAGCCGGCTTCGCGCCCGGCGATCAGCCAGTAGACCAGACCGGCGACAAGACCGGCGGCGGCGGCGATGCCGATATCGGCCCAGCGCTCGGGGCTGATGTCCTCCGGCGCGCTGGGCCAGATCAAGGCGAAGCCGGCACCCGCTGCTGCGGCGCCGAAGACCATATGCAGCAGGAAATTGCGCAGCGAAAACAATTCGGCGATCAGCGCGAAGATCAGCGTCTGCAGGCCGGTCAGCACGATCGTCAGGAAATAGATGAACATGCCGAGCGGCGGCACGACCAGCGCCGCGATCGGGGTGACCCCCATGAAATCGAAGTACGCCGGCGCATCGGGCAGCGAACTCAATGCACCATAGATCGTGGCCACAGCGATCAGCCCGACCAGCACCGCAACGAAATAGCCGGCGAGCATCATCAGAACGCGTTTCGCCACATGCTTTACCGTCGCCATGCCCACCCCCGTGCGGCTCAATGATAACGCTGCAGTCAGCCATCAAAGGCGCATCGGCGCAAGGGGACACCGAAAGGCGTGCAGGAACCCCTTCCGAGAGATCGTCGCGAGGATTCCTCAAGAGAAGCCGGCCGCGCATCGCCTGGAGGAAGATGGCCGCGATCTATTTCGGCTCGGCGGTCACGGGATCATAGGTGATTTCGACTTTCGCCTTGTCGGTCGTGTAATAAGTAACGGTGTAGGCGCCGCTGTCCCAGTCGACCTCGTCGACGTACCGAAAGTCGTCGCGCTGCTCGACCTTGGCGATTATTTCCGACAGTTTCCTGGCATTCTGGGGCGGCAGCGGGCTTTCGTCCGCCGCAAATGCCGATCCGCCGACAAGCAGCACGGCGGCCGCCAAAACAAATCTGGACATGGCTTTCCCTCACACTTCGACGAGTACAAACTCGCGTCCATGCAAGTTTGTTCCGGGGTTCTGGATGCACACTCGCGAATCGCGCCGATGCATCGCGTTGTCGTTGCTCACGTTACGGCGTCTGCAGCGCTCATCCCTCCTCGGGGAAGAGATGGGCCAAGGCCGTGTCGAATGCGAGTTCCAGAGTGTCACCCGGTTGAAAGATCTTGTCTTCATTGAAGGCCGCAATGAGCTCGCGATCGTCGCGAAGGGTCAGGTCCACAACCGTCTCGCTGCCCAACCGCTCGGCATGTGCTACCACGCCATGCAGCATGCCTTTTCCAGATTGCACCGCCCGGAGGTGCTGCGGACGGATGCCCAGGGTGGCTTTACCGTCTTTCCGGAAGGGGCGTCTTCTGGTCGCTACCCTGATCGGCTCCAGGGATCGGTTGCCGACAGTTGCCGCTTCGCCATCAAGGTCGAGGACGTCGACTTTCAGGAAATTCATCGACGGGGCTCCCAGAAAGCCGGCTACGAACCTGTTGGCCGGCTCGTGATAGAGTTCCATCGGCGCTCCGATCTGCATGACTTGACCGTCCTTCAGGACGACGATCCTGTCAGCCAGCGTCATCGCCTCGACCTGGTCGTGGGTGACATAGATCATCGTTGTGCCGAGTTGCCTGCGCAGCCGGCCGATTTCCATGCGCATGTCCATGCGCAGCGCGGCGTCGAGATTGGAAAGCGGCTCATCAAACAGGAATACGGCCGGTTTGCGCGTGATTGCGCGCCCGATAGCGACTCGCTGGCGCTGGCCGCCTGAAAGCTGACTTGGGCGGCGGTCGAGCAAATGTTCCATTTGTAGGATGCGCGCGGCCTCGGCGACCTTCTGCTGCTTTTCCTGCTTTGAAGCGCCTGCGATCGTAAGACCGAACGCGATATTCTCGCGCACGGTCATGTGCGGGAAGATGGCATAGCTCTGGAAGACCATCGCGACACCGCGCTCCTTGGGTGGGAGCTCGTTGACCACCCGGCCTCCGATCTCGAGGATGCCTTCGGTCATGTCCTCGAGCCCGGCGATCACGCGCAGCAAGGTGGACTTCCCACAGCCGGACGGTCCGACAAAGACGACGAACTCGCCATCGTTGATGTGGATATCGACGCCTTTGATGACGTCGACGCGGCCATAGGATTTCTTGATGCCCTTGAGCGAGACCTCAGCCATGAGCGATGGCTCCCGTTTCCTGGTTCATGTGTCGCAATTCGGGTCACCGGTCGTTTTTTCGTCCTTGAGGAAATAGCCGTGCCAGCGCTTGCCGTCATGGGCATACACGCTGTCCCAGACCCGCTGTCTTTAAGCGCGACACCCATGTATTCAGCCCTTCACGCCGGTAGAGGCGATCGATGCGATGAAGGCGCGCTGCAGGAAGAGATAGAAGATCAGCACCGGGACGGTGATAAGGGTGAGATAGGCCATGACCTCGCCCCAGGCGACGTTGAGTTGAAAGAAGTAGCCGAGACCGACCATGACCGGGCGATAGTTTTCCTGCTGCACCACGATGAGCGGCCAGAGATATTGGTTGTACATGACGAGGAACTTCAGGATGGCGGCAGTCGCCAGAACCGGTCCTGAAAGCGGCATGACAATGCGATAGTAGACCTGCCACCAGCTCGCGCCCTCCACCCGGCCCGCCTCGATCAACTCGCCCGGCAGCCCTTTGAAATACTGCACGAACAGGAAGATCGTCAGGCCCTCGGCGATCCAGGGGATGATCTGCACCCGGTAGGTATTCAGCCAGCCCCATTGCAGCCCCTCAAGCCCGATCCAGGGCAGTTTCGAGACCAGGAGCAGGAGCGGGATAGCGATGGTCTCGAAAGGGATGATCAGCGTGGCGATGACGATCGAGAACACCACGTCGCGCCCCTTCCACTGCAGGAAAGCGAAGGAGAATGCGGCCAGCGAACAGATCAGCAAGGAGAGAAGGACGGTCGCACCGGTGACCAGAACCGAGTTCAAGACGAACAGGCCGACCGGCGCTCGCCGAAACGCTCCAAAATAGTTGTCGAGGCTGATGTCCCCGACGGGAAGAAAGGCACGCAGGCTGGAGGTGTCCGCGAGGAGCTGATTGTCGGGCTTGAAGCTCGAGTTGATCATGAACACGAGCGGAAAGATGAAGATCAGCGCGATCAGGCACAGCACCAGGTAGCGGACGAAGAGCCTCAGGCCGTAATTGTCGGGATCAAAAGCCATCTTAACGCTCCCGAGTCAGCCAGCGCTGGATGAGTGAGATCGCGAGCACGATCGCGAAAAGGATGACCGAGATGGTCGAGCCGCCCGAGATGTCCTGCTTGCCATAACCGCGCTCGACCGCCTGGAAGACGAGGGTTTGGGTGCTGTCTCGCGGGCCGCCGTTGGTCATCACGTCAATCTGGGCGAAGAGCGCGAAGCCCTGCATGGTGATCACGACCAGGACGAGCACGGCGGTGTTGCGCAGGCCCGGCCAGGTGACATAGCGGAAGGTCTGCCATTTCGAAGCCCCCTCGATGGCGGCGGCCTCGTAGAGCGTGGGGCTGATCGTCTGCAACCCGGCCAGCCAGATGACCATATGGAAGCCGACGGCCTGCCAGATCGACATGGCCATGATCGCGGGTAGCGCAGTCGAGGAATCGCCCAGCCAGTCGACGGGCTGAAAGAGGCCGAAGCTGAGACCCTGGAGGATGCTGTTCAACAGCCCGTTCTGGCCGTCATAGATGAACCGCCAGAGAAGCGAGACCACGACGATGGAGACCACCACCGGCATGAAGTAGATGGTCCGGAATACGCTGATGCCCCTGAGCTTCTGGTTGATCAGCAAAGCAAGCATAAGCGCGAGGCCGCCCTGCACCGGCGCCACGACCAGGACGAACAGGAAGGTGTTTACCAGCGCCTTCATGAACACAACGTCGCTGGCGATGACGACCATGACGTTCTCGCCGGACTGCCAGCGAAACCACTCACGCATGCCGCGATATTGGGGATAGTCGTCGCTACGGGTGATCGCACGCAGGCGAGGGTACTGGAGTTCGCCGGCCTCGTCTCGGACCACTTCGCCAGCATCGTTGCGCTCTGGCTCGAGGGTCACCACTGCAAGGCCCAGGAGCTGACGATAGTTTTCCAACCCGACGAACTGGGTGGGGTTCGGTGACAGCAGCCGCTGATTTGTCAATGAGAGACCGATCGCGAAGAAAAACGGCAGGACGATGAATGTGAAGATGAGTGCGAAGCCCGGCAGGGCGAATGTCCAGCCCGTCCGGTTCGACAGGGTTAGTTTCGACGCCATTTGCGATATCCGCCCAGGAGGCCAGAAAGCGTGGAGTCCGCGGCCGGCGAGGACCCCGTCGCGACAGAATTACCGATGGCCGTAGTCGCCGTTGCTTTCGATGTCGGCGTCGATCTCGTCGACCGCCGCATCAAGCGTGTCGGCCACATCGGCACCATTGGCAATGTCGGCCAGTGCCTTGGTGAAGACTTTGGCCTGGACCACGTAGCCCGGGGTCACCGGGCGCACCAGAGCTTGTGCTTTAGAGAGGTCGAAGAACATCGCGAGCGGGCCGCCATCCTTGTAGTTCTTTGTCATCTGTGCCGCCGAGGGCGTGGGCGGGATCAGGCCGATGCCGTCGGAGAAGGCGGCCAGATATTTGTCCTGCGCGGCGAACTTGATGAACTCGGCAGCACCTTCCGGATGCTTGGATTTGGCCGAGACGCCGAACTGCCATGAGCCCGCGCCGATCTTGTTGCCCGCGCCGAAGTCGGGTGCTGGAAGGAAAACAACGTCATCCACGGCCGCCATCGTCGCCACCGCGCGCCAGTTGCCGTTCCACTGGAAGGCGAACTTGCCGTCGATGAAGCCGGTCTGCTGATCGGCGGGGTCCTCACTGGTGCCAGGCGCATAGCCTCCGCTGAACAGCGATTGCCACCACTTGCCAAAGGCCTGTGCAGCCTCGCCGTTCAGCGCGCCTTCCGCGGTCCGGTAGGTCGAACGGTCGACGATGTCCCCGCCGAAGCTCTGCAGGAACGGCGAGAAGGCATAGGAATACCACTCGGCTTGGTCGTTCATGCCGAGATCGAGGGCAAATTCATACTTGCCGGAGGCCTTGGCGGCATCGAGCGCGGCCATGAATTCCTCACTCGACCAGGGCTTGTCGACGCTCGGGGTACGCAGGCCCAACTCGTCCAGTGTCGATTGGCGTGCAAAAAGCGCCACCGCCGCGTCCCACAGACCGACCGAATAGAGCTTGCCGTTCCACACACCTTTGGTGCCGGGCAGGAAGTCGGCGAATTCGCTCTCGTCGATCGGCAGTGGCTGCAGATAGCCGGCCCAGGCCCAATTGGGCATGATGGGCCCGTCCACATCCAGGATGTCGGGCAGGTTGCCCGCCAGCGCCGCCGCCGCGACGGAATCGTTATAACTCTTCTCTGGGAAACTCTCGATGCTCACCGTCCAATCGGACTGGCTGGTGTTGAAGTCTGAGATGATCTGGTTGAGCGTTCGCGACTCCACCTCGTTGCCGGCGCCGTGATACCACATGGTCAACTTCGTCTGCGCCAGCGCGGGCATACACAGGCAGGCAGACGCGATCATCACACCGGCGAGGTGTTTTGTCAGGTTCATTGGCTATTCCTCCCTTTTGACGGACGCTGACTGAATTCAAGGTGCATCCCCGAGGCCCGCCAGGACACCGGGCCGGAAGCCAGCGTCTTGGTTTCGGGTCGGCCGCTACGGGCCCTTGATGGGATTCAGCAATGTTTGCGGAAGCCGGAAGCATTTGCAACTGCGCTGTTTCACCTGGTCGGAGCAGGAGGTCGACGGCGATTTCCTCTCGTCAATTCCCGGGATACCACTATTGAGATAGCAGCTCACCTAGGACGATTTCGTCGTCCGTCAACTTTCTCCTAGGCCGCGTTCAATATGCAGCTTGAGTGATTCCACAGGGTGGATAGCGCTTAGTGATGTGTACCCAGCTGCCTGGCGAATCGCATGAACCGGGTCGTGGCAAACCTGGCGATGAGGCGGAACTTCGGAGCGAAAGCGGTTGCGAAGCGGATGGAAGCTTTGTTCCGGAAGCGGATATTGGTGGGCGATGCAGGGATTGAACCTGCGACCCCACCCGTGTGAAGGGTGTGCTCTCCCGCTGAGCTAATCGCCCGCTCGTTACCCGAAGGCCAAGCGCGCCGCGATATAAGGGAGGCAGCCCGGGGAAGTCAAGGCGATGTCCTGGCGTTCCGACGAAGACCGAATGCAACCCCCGCCGGGAGCGGCCGGTCGCCATCGCTCAACGCCCCGCAGCGGCAATCAGGCGTTCTGCCAGGCCAAGCGTCAGCGCATCGAAATGCGAGATCACCGCTGACGGTTCGAATTCGCGCACATGGCGGTCGGTATAGCCGAAATCGACCGCCACCACGGGAATGCCGGCGGCTTTCGCTGTATCGATGTCGGTCTGCGAATCACCCACCATCAGCGCAAGATGTGGATTGCCGCCGGCCAGGGCGATGGTTTCGGTCAGATGGCGCGGGTCGGGCTTGCGGAACGCAAACGTGTCCTGACCGCAAATCGCTGCGAAATGCTTCGCCAGGCCGAGCGCCTCGATCAGTGCCACCGAGTTGGCTTCGTATTTGTTCGTGCAGACGGCCAAGAGATAACCGGCTGCCTCGAATCGGGCGATCGTCTCGACGACGCCGGGGTAGGGGCGTGATTTGCCCGGGATGTTATCGGTGTAATGATCGAGAAACAGTTTCAGCAGCCGATCATGCTCCTGGCTTTCCAGCGATCTCTGCTGCGCGGCATGGGCGCGCTCGATCATCACCCGTCCGCCATGGCCGACGAAGCGCCTGAAGCCGACCTCATCGACGGCTGCGAGTTCGCTGGCGGCAAGGCTGTGGTTGAGGCTGTCGAGCAGGTCCGGCGCTGTGTCGATCAGCGTCCCGTCGAGGTCGAACACGATGATCGGTCGGGTCATGGCCTGTCCTGTGGCGATTGCTTCGTTGGCAGGCGATAGCCGCTGCGATCCATTCAGGCAAGCCGGCTCAGTCAATCCACAGCCAAGGTCTTTGACCGGACTTGCAAAAATGCTAGGAGCGCCGAAACAAATTTTTTGGGGCGCGACACGCAGCATGGATGCGAGGCAACTGAAGGTCGAAGCCGCACGGGCAGCACTTGCCCATGTGAGCGACGGCATGCGGCTGGGCATCGGCACCGGCTCGACGGCGGAAGAGTTCGTGCGGCTGCTCGCCGAAAAGGTCGCTACCGGCCTCACTATTGTCGGCGTGCCGACCTCGGAGCGCACCGCCATCCTTTGCCGCGAGCTTGGCGTGCCGCTGTCGACGCTGGAGGAAACACCTGAACTCGACCTTACCGTCGACGGCGCCGACGAGATCGATCCGGCGCTGACATTGATCAAGGGCGGCGGCGGTGCGCTGCTGCGCGAAAAGATCGTGGCGGCGGCTTCCGCCCGCATGATCGTCATTGCCGACCGTTCGAAGATGGTCGAGACGCTCGGCCGTTTTCCGCTCCCCATCGAGGTCAACCCATTCGGCCTGCGTGCCACGGAAATCGCGGTCGCCGCGGCGGCCGGAAGGCTCGGCCTTTCCGGTCCCGTCACATTGAGGATGACGGAGCGCGAGCCTTTTGTTACAGACGGCGGCCATTTTATCCTCGATGCATCTTTTGGCCGCATTCCGGATACAAGAGCGCTTTCGAATGCTCTCCATGCCATTCCGGGCGTGGTCGAGCATGGTCTTTTCATCGGGCTGGCATCAACGGCTATCATCGCGGGCGACGGCACCCAAACCGTCTATGCCGCCCGAAAACCAGGGAGTTCTATCGATCATGATGTTGCATAACCGGGTTCGCCGTTTTTCTGCCGTTCTGGCAGCCTCAGCCGTCTTTGCGTTTTCATCGCCGGCGTTTTCGCAGGACGTCACCGACGGGCATCTGAAGGCGGCGCGCGCCGCGGTCGCGGCTATCCACGCCACGGACCCGTTCGACAACATCCTGCCGCAGGCCGCCGCCGCGCTTCAGCAGCAGCTTATCCAAAAGAATCCGGACATGCAGGAGCTGATCGGCAGGACCATCAGCGAAAAGGCGATGGCGCTGGCCTCGCGCCGCGCCGATCTCGAGAAAGAAGCAGCCATGGCCTATGCCAAGGTATTTTCCGAAAAAGAGCTTACCGAAATCGCCGCTTTCTACAATTCCGATTCCGGCAAGAAGCTGCTCGACAGCGGCCCGGCCGTGACGCGTGAACTGCTCAAGGCCGCCGATATCTGGCAGAACGGTGTCGCTCGCGATCTCGCCCAGCAGGTCGGCGAAACGCTGGCCGCGGCGGCAAAGGCCGCAGCACCGGCAAATGCCGCGGCTCCTGCTGACGGCACGCAGCCGGAAGCACCGAAGAACTGAGCATATTTTCCGGCGGCGTTATCGCTGCTGGACCGGAAGCCCGGCCGCCGTTGCGCACATCCGACAGCATGCGTGGCGTGGTGGTCCGGGCTTTTCTTTTGATGGTTTGCAGCCTACCTGTCTCAGACATTTTGAAGGGCAAGGAGCCGCACCATGGCCGGTTACGACTACGATCTTTTCGTTATCGGCGGCGGCTCCGGCGGGGTGAGGGCGGCGCGCATTGCGGCAGCACTCGGCAAGCGCGTCGGCATTGCCGAGGAATACCGCTATGGCGGCACCTGCGTCATTCGCGGCTGCGTGCCGAAGAAGCTCTATGTCTATGCCTCCCAGTTTCCCGAACACTTTGCCGACGCCGTCGGTTATGGCTGGACCGTGCCGCAGGCGAGCTTCGACTGGCAAACACTGGTTGCCAACAAGGATCGCGAGATCAGCCGGCTGGAGGCTATCTACAGGAAGAATGTGCAAGGCGCCGGCGGCGAGACGTTTCAGTCGCGCGCCATGCTGGTCGATCCCCATGTGGTGCATCTTCTCGGCGAGGACCGCACCGTCACCGCCGACCAGATTCTTATCGCCACCGGCGGCCGCCCGGCACCGCACCCCGCTCTGCCCGGCCATGAGCACTGCATCTTTTCCAACGAGGCCTTCGACCTGAAGGAATTGCCGAAGGCAATCATGATCGAAGGCGGCGGCTATATTGCCGTCGAATTCGCCAACATCTTTCACGGCCTCGGCGTCGACACCACGCTTGTCTATCGCGGCAAGGAGATCCTCTCCCGCTTCGACATTGATCTGCGGCGCATGCTGCACGAGACGATGGAAAAGAAGGGGATAAGGATCCTTTGCCATGCTGTATCCGAATGGGTGAGGAAGCGCCCGGACGGACGGCTAGACGCCGTCGTCACTGGGGGCGAGGTGCTGACGATCGATCAGGTCATGCTCGCCATCGGGCGTCTGCCCAACACCGAGAACATGGGTCTGGAAGGTGTCGGCATTGAATTGTCGAAGACCGGCGCGATCCATGTCGACAAATACTCCCGCACTAATATCGACAACATCTGGGCGATCGGCGACGTCACCAACCGCGTGCAGTTGACGCCAGTGGCGATCCACGAGGCGATGTGTTTCGTCGAGACCGTCTTCAAGGGCAACCCGACCGCGCCCGACCA
Organism: Mesorhizobium sp. M6A.T.Ce.TU.002.03.1.1; assembly: GCF_003997275.1. Lineage (NCBI taxonomy): Bacteria > Pseudomonadati > Pseudomonadota > Alphaproteobacteria > Hyphomicrobiales > Phyllobacteriaceae > Mesorhizobium > Mesorhizobium sp. M6A.T.Ce.TU.002.03.1.1. The sequence goes on along the minus strand of NZ_RZTI01000023.1, from coordinate 42,450 downwards.
CGATACGATCGCCACCGCTGTCTTTTCGCAGCCCGAGATCGGTACGGTCGGCCTGTCGGAAGACGAGGCCATAAAGCGTTTTTCCGACATCGAGGTCTACCGCGTCACCTTCCGCCCGATGCGGCATACACTGTCCGGTCGCGACGAAAAGATGCTGATGAAGCTGGTGGTCGACGGCGCCTCGAAAAAGGTGCTCGGCGCCCATATCCTCGGGCCGGATGCCGGCGAAATGGCGCAGCTTCTCGGCATTCCGCTGAAGGCGGGGCTGACCAAGGATGACTTCGACCGCACGATGGCCGTGCATCCGACCGCGGCGGAAGAACTCGTCACCATGTACAAGCCGACCTACCGGGTGAAGGACGGCGATCGCGTCTGACGCGCCAAGAACCCATCGCGGCAGCGAGATTGCCGCGATGGAAGCGCGAGAGTTGTTACAGCAGCGTGCCGCGCAGGATCACCAGCGCCACCGAAAAATAGATCACCAATCCGGTGACATCGACAAGCGTGGCGACGAACGGGGCCGACGCGCTGGCCGGATCGAAGCCGATCCGCTTCAGGGCGAACGGCAGCATCGATCCCGACAGCGAGCCGAAGGTGACGATCCCGACCAGTGCAGCACCGACGGTTGCGGCGATCAGTTGCCAGTGCGGGCCGTAATCATAGAGGCCTAGATACTGCCACAACGTGATGCGGCAGACGCCGACGACGCCGAGGATCGATCCAAGCACCAGTCCGGCCGGCAGTTCGCGCAGGGCCACCCGCCACCAGTCGTCAAGGCCGATCTCGCGTAACGCCAGCGCTCTGATGACCAGAGAGGTCGCCTGCGAGCCGGAATTGCCGCCGGAGCTCATGATCAGCGGAATGAACAGGGTCAGCACAACAGCCTTCTCCAACTCGCCTTCATAGCTCTGCATCGCATTGGCCGTCAGCATCTCGCTGATGAACAGCGCGCACAACCAGCCGGCGCGTTTCTGGATCATGGCGAGAAAACTCATCTTCATGTAGGGCTCTTCCAGAGCCTCCATGCCGCCGAAACGATGGACGTCCTGCGTCGTCTCTTCGATCATCGTGTCGATGATGTCGTCGACGGTGACGATGCCGAGTATCTCCCCGTTCTCGACGACCGGGACAGCGAGCAGGTCATATTTGGAGATGAGGTGCGCAACCTTTTCGCGGTCGGTCAGCGGCGAAACGGTCACCGGCAAGCGATCTGGAGCGATCGCCACGATCGGATCGTCCGGCTCGCCGGTGATCAGCCGGCGCAGCCCGGTCGAGCGCACGAGGACGTGCGTCCGCGGGTCGACGACATAGATCGCGTAGACGGTCTCGCGGGTCCGCTCCACTTTGCGGATATGGTCCAGCGTACGGCCCACGGTCCAGTCCGAGGGCACGCTGACATATTCCGTCGTCATGATGGAGGCGGCGCTGCCTTCGGGATAGCCAAGAATCGTTAGCAGCGTCGCGCGCAACGGCGGCGCGAGGCCGTCGAGCAGCTCGCTACGTGCCGGCTCCGCCAGATCGCGCGATATGTCGGCGGCGCGGTCGACCGACATGGCGGCGAGGAGTCTACCCGCTTTGACACGAGGCAGCGCCTCGACGAGCTCGGACGCGCCATCAAGCTCGGGCTGGTCGAATATCTCGACCAGCCGCTCGAAGGGCACTTCACAGAGCAGTTCCGTCGCTGTTTCGCGAGGCTCCCGGTTCAGTGCCTCGACAATGTCGGCGACATGATCGTTTGCGAGGATACGGGCGATCGCGGTGGCATCGCCGCGCGCTACGAGGGAAGATTCGTTCATGGCTCACTCCTTGCCGCCCGGCAGGACGTGAACCGGTCAGGTCACGTTCAGGCGGACGGCGGTTGCGTTCGACTGTGACTGTCGCCAGGCATGGCGCGGTGACCTTTCTGCTCGCGGGTCAAGGCATGACCCCGAAAATCGAATTCGGCTTTCGGAAGAGGATCATGCCCAAAATCAAAAGTGCTACAGCGTCATTTGCGCTGCAAGCTGGCGGAACATAGGAGGGCGCCCGGCCGAGTCAATCGCAATGGCGGCTGAAAACGGCTGCGGATGGGTCAGATGGCAAGACTGTGATCGCTGTCGGATGCGCTGCGGCGAGGCAGGACCCGACAATGGGCATCAATCGTCATGTCGCCGCTATTTCTGCCTGATGCGGCGAGGGAAGCGCAGCCATTTTTCCTCGACCGGCCTTGGGTGCGCGAGGATGGTGGTGAGCTCGACCGGCAGGCTTGGCGCCAACGGCTTCTTGGTCGCGACACCGTCCGCGATGGTAACGATGCTGTGGTAGAATTCGGCGCCCGAAAGCGACCTTGGCGGCACGGCCTCGTGCATGATTGAGATCACCGTGACGTCTGGACAATTGTCCTTGATCGCCTGATGGAAAGCGATCTTCCCTTCGGGATCGAGCGCGCCGGTCGCTTCGTCGAGGAACAGCAGGCCCGGCTGTTGCAGGACGATACGAGCGACAACCAGCTTCTGTTTCTGGCCACCCGAAAGCACCTGGTCCCAGTTCATTCCCTCGCGGCTTTCATCAGCCATGTGTTCGATGAAATCGCCAAGGCCCGCTCTGTGCAGAGCCGACGCAACCTGCGCGTCGGTGTGATCGTGCTCTGAGCCGGGCAGGCAGACCAGTTGCTTCAGCGAGACCTGCTGCAGCTTGACCTCCTGGGCGGCATAGAAACTTTCGACCCCTTCCGGGAATACGATGGTACCGCGGCCATAGGGCCACAAGCCGTTGATCGCCTTGATCAGCGATGTCTTGCCGCAGCCTGATTCACCCTTCAGGAACGTCCACTCGCCGCGTCGGAAGCGCAAATTCGCGGCGCTCAGGAAGGGCGAGGCGTCCTCGCCCTGATGGGTCAGCTCCAGCTTCTGGATGGTCAAGCCGAAAACCGGGTTTTGGCGGTCGTAGCGGAAATCGGAGTAGCCGGTGAGACTGTAGAATTCCTGCGGATGCTGGACATTTTCGATCGCGTTGGCGAGTTCAGTCACGCGTTGGCTGTTAGCCCGCAGCGCCGCGATGGAAGGCATGACATGGATGAACCACGAGCATTGACTGATCAGCGAGTTGACCATCTCTGAGCCGGTTATGTAGCCCTTGAGGTCGAAACGGTTGTGGATGTAAGGCACGAGGCCCGGCCCATAGGCGACAATGCGGGCGCCGATGAAATTGTAGATCAGCTCGAACGAACGGTAGCCGGTGTTGACGATGTTCAGCCGCGCCCAGGTGCGGTCGATGTCGACATAAAGCCGGTCGTGCATCGTCTTTTGCACATTTTCGCCCTGTGACGCGGCGACGTGGAAACTACGGCGCAGGAACGTGGTCAGCTCGCCGCGATAACTGCCTTCGGACTGCTGCATCCTGATATTGAGCCGTTCCAGCAGTCTGCCGACCTTCACCGCGATCCAGGTGTTCAGTGGCACGTATATGGCGACCGCCAGGAAAGCCAGGACCGCGCTGCCATAGCTGCCGAGGAACTCAAGCCCTTTCACCTCTACCGAGGTTTCAAGCAGTTTCTGGCCGACGAAATAAAGCGATGTGGCGACAGCCATGACCCCAATGGCGAGGCCGATGGCTCCGCCGGTCATGTCCTTGATCGATTCCTGGACGCGCTGGTCGATGTTGTCGGGAGCGGCGGCGCCGGAGGACCCATGCTGGGCGTGGAAATGCGTATGGTTGGTGTCGAGAAGCGCTTCGTTGAAACGGCTGTCCAGCCAGCCGCGCCATTTGCGATGCAGCGTCGCCGAGACAAAGGTGCGGATGCCGGTAAAGCCCGCGTCCTTGAGCACGACCAGAAGGATGAGCATGCCGGCGTTGGTAAGCAGCGATGCGAGCGGCGTGGTGTTCGCGGCATCGTGATAAAAGGCAATCGAGTTGACCAGTTCCCCGGATGCTTCGGCGAACCAGACGCCAGCCTTGCTGGAGAGCGCGGTGAATAGCGCGATGACCAGCGTTAGCGTCCAGGCCTCCACCCAGCGGTCCGAGAACCAGTAGGCCCGCATCAGTCCCCAGAAGCTGCGCATCGAGGAAACCGGTGTCAGGAGCGGCGGCCTTGCGGCACCGCGGAGCCATTTTTCCGATATTGAATGTCGCTCTGGTCTACCGACCCGAATCACTATCCGCCCAAACCTCTTTTAGTTTTGTTACAGACAGTAACACCAATTGATCATTTTCCATTATCTTTTCTCGGCCTACCGGTGGATTGACCCACTCGGCGTTGCCATCAAGCAACAGAATTCAGGACCGCCATGTCATGCGGTCTCGTTCCCGAAGGCATATTGTCCCTATAATTTCAATGGCTTGTCGGCCCACATATGCGAACGCGAGCACTTTCCCTTAGGGAAGCCCTTCACACAGCTTTGTGAAAAGTCGATCAGCCGATTTTATGCTGCGGAAGACAGAGGCGCGCAAAAACGTGCCGTCTTCGACACGTCTTTGTTGGCATGTCGACCTGGCGGCGGCCGAAAAAGTGACCGGAAATGGCGCTGGCTGAAGCGCTGCTGCAGCGATGTCGCCAAGCTCGCCCACGGAAACAGCCGGAGCTAGGGGCCGTTTCCTGCAAGTCAGCCAGCCAAGGGATTGACCCGCACCAGCAGCAACGGCCACCGATTTTTAAGGTGACGGTGTATTCAGTTCGCCTTCTCCATCTCACCCCGCGCCTTGGCCGCCGCAACCTGGCGAATGGCGTCGGTGAGCGTATCGATGTCTTGCGCGCCCATCACCGCATACTTGCCTTCAAGCAGGAAGCACGGCACGCCCGTAATGCCCATGTGCGAAGCGGTGGCGATTTCGGTGCGCACCGCCTCGACATCGGCGTCCGTCGGCAAAAGCGTCTCGACCACGGATGCATCCATGCCGGCCTCGCGGGCGGCGTTGATCAGCACGAGATGGTCGCCGAGATTGGCGCCTTCCTCGAAATTCAACTGGAACAGACGTCGCACCAGCCGGTTCTGCACGACCTCGCCGACGGCACCAGCCCAGCGGATGACACGGTGCGCGTCCAGCGTGTTGGGCGCGACCTTGATGGCGGCGAAGGCGAAGTTGATCCCCTCGGCTTCGCCCAGTGGCTCGATGCGGGCGTGGATCTCGCGGATGCGTTCGTCGCTGCCGAACTTGGCCACCATGTATTCGCGGCGATCCTTGCCTTCGGGGGGGATGGTCGGGTCGAGCTGGAACGGCCGCCAGCGTATATGCACGTCGATATCGCTTGCCGCGGCAATCGCCTTGTCGAGCCGCTTCTGGCCGATGAAGCACCACGGGCAGACGACGTCGGACACGACGTCGACGGTGATGGAGTTCAGTTCGCTCATCATGATCTCCTGTCAGGAGGGGAAGCTTTTCTTTTGGGCATGACCTCATCCGGAGGTCGGCAAGCAGAACCGGGGGTCTAGTTTTCGCTGACGCGGACCTTCGGTTCGGATTGTGTTCAGTTCGCCTTGCGCCACCACGTCGGCAGTCGATAGCCTGATATGGGCGTCTTTTCAGGATGTTCCAGGTAGCTCCAGTAGGCAAGCCATTGCTGCGTGTTGTGCTGCATCGGAACCATGTAGTTGCCGGAGATCAGCAACCTGTCGAGAACCCGGACGGCGGCAACATAATCTTCGCGGCTGCGGGCGTCGAGCATCGCCGTAAGTGCGGCATCTATTGCCGGATCGGCGACGCCGGCGAGGTTGAATGACCCTTCGGCATTGGCGGCAGCGGATCCCCAGCGCCCGACCTGCTCGATGCCGGGCGACAGCGAGTTCTCGAAGCCGCTGGTGCCGATCAGCACCTCGAAATCGAAACGTTGCTTGCGCGACTGGATCTGGTCGCCGTCAAGGCTGCGGATGGTGACATCGATGCCGATCTTCGCCAGCGTGCGCTGGTAGATGGCGGCAAGACGCTCCTCGTTCTGCGAGGCGGTCAGGATCTCGAAGCCGAAGGGTTTCCCCTCTGGATCGTGCATCGCTCCATCCTGCAAGGTATAACCCGCGCCTTTCAATATATCGAACGCGGCCTTCAGCACCTTGCGGTCCTGACCCGAGCCGTCGGCGACGGGTGGCCGCCAGGTACCGTCCATGACATCGGCCGGCACACGGCCCGGGTAGGGTGCCAGAAGCGCCTTTTCCCTATCGTCGGCCGGATGGCCGAGCGCGGAAAGCTCGGAATTCTGCCAATAGCTCATGGTGCGCATGTACTTGCCGCCGAACAAGTTCTTGTTGGCCCATTCGAAGTCGTAGAGCATGCCGAGCGCGCGTCGAACGACCGGACTGGAAAACTTCGGCAGCCGTGTATTGAACAGGAACCCCGTCACCACTGGCGGGATGCCGGTGTCGAACGTTTCGGCGATCACGTCGCCCTTGTGGAAGGCCGGGAAGTTGAGATCGCGCTCGCGCTTGACCGGATCGCTGTCGTCATCGATGGCGCAAATGCCTTTCTTGAAAGCTTCCAGCTTGGCGTTGGCGTTGAGGAAATATTCGATGGTGATCTGGTCGTAATTATCGAAACCGCGCTTGGTGGGGATGTCCTTGCCCCAATAATCTGGGTTGCGCTTGAACACGATCCGCTGGCCGGGCGCCACCTGCGCCACGGTGTACGGGCCACTGCCGATCACAGGTTTCAGCGTGGTCCTGTCGAACGTCTCCTTGTTGAAAGCGTGCTTCGGCAGAATTGGCGTCAGCGCGATAATCAACGGAGTCTCGCGGTTGGCCTTGTCGTTGAATGTAAAGCGCACGCTGCGGTCGTCGATTTTTTCGAGTTTGGCGACCATGCTCATACGGGCGCTGTAGGGTGGCCGGCCTTTTTCGGTAAAGACGTCGTAAGTGAATAGCACGTCTTCCGCAGTCACCGGCTGGCCATCCGACCACTTGGCCCTGGGATCCAGGTGGAATTCGATGCTCTTGCGCTCTGGATCCATGTCGGCAGTGTCGGCAAGCAGGCCGTAAAGACTGAACGCTTCATCGTCATTGCGCTGCATCAGCGGCTCGAAGACGAGATTACCGAAGATCTTATCCATCATTCCGCGCGCCGTCGTGCGCAGGCTCTTCAAGATGAACGGGTTGAGATTGTCGAAGCTGCCGACGACGCAATAGGTGATGCTGCCGCCTTTGGGCGCATCGGGATTGACGTAGTTGAAATGCGTATAGTCGGCCGGCAGCGCCGGCTCGCCTTGCATGGCAATCGCGTGTTTCGGCTCCGACAGAGCTGGCTGAAGCGAAAGGGTGATAGACGAGATCGCGGCGATCAGCCAAACAAGAACGCGGCCCATGACCGTCTCCTTACTGGGTCGGCTTGATGATTCGGAGCGCACCCTAACATGAGCCGGCCACCTGGCGGCCAATCGCGAGTTCAAGAATTGCGAGTATCGGGCTGGATTCGGCACCACTTGCGGTGTAACACGCCGTCCGAGTCATTCTGTTGCCTCATTTTGGCAACAGGTAGCTGGACCACACGGCGCGAAGAAGCCGGCCCTGGGATTATTTGAGAGGAAGTTCACGATATGACGAGCCTGAACAGCAACGCGTACCGCCTGTCGGTCCTGGCCGCTGGCGTGGTCGGCTTTTTGGGCGCACAACTTCCTGCTGCTTTTGCGCAGCAGCAACAGCAGATTCCGCAGGGCTGGTTCAAAGCCTGCACCAAGCAGGAAGACGTCGACATCTGCAATGTCCAAAACATCACCACTGCCGGCAACGGCCAGCTCGTCACCGGCGTCAGCCTGATCGAGTTGAAGGGCAAGGTAAACCGCAAGGTGTTTCAGGTGACGGTTCCGACCGGTCGCCTGGTTCCTCCCGGCATTGGCCTTCAGATCGATACCGGGAAGGCGCAGAAGCTCGATTATGTGATCTGCTTCCCCGACCGCTGCGTGGCGGAAGTGCCGCTGACCGACCAGCTCGTCGCCTCCTTCAAGAAGGGTTCGAACCTGACGCTGACCTCGGTCAATTTCCAGAACCAGCCGAACCCGATCAAGATCGCGCTGACCGGCTTCAGCGGCGCCTTCGACGGGCCGCCGCTGCAGCAGTCGGATATCGAGGATCGGCAGAAGAAGCTTCAGGATTTTGTTGCCAAGAACAACCAGGACTTCGCCAAGAAGCTCAAGGAAGAGCAGGACAAGGCGAAGACCGCCAACTGATCGCGCTCAAGCGAACAAGAAAAAAGCGGGGTCATGCCCCGCTTTTTTCGTTCCGGCCGGCCATTTCTGATCCCGGTCAGGCGCGCAATCTCGTCATGTCAATGTCTTGACTGGCGTCTCGGCGCGTAGCGCCCGTCCGGTCTCTTGTCGAACATCTCGCCGATCTGCGGATGCCGCACCGGTTCGCCAGACTGATCCTCGAGCAGGTTCTGCTCAGACACATAGGCGATGTATTCCGTTTCCGAATTCTCGGCGAGCAAATGGTAGAAGGGCTGGTCCTTGCGCGGCCGCACATCCGCGGGGATCGCCTCGTACCATTCGTCGGTGTTGGCGAACTGAGGGTCGACATCGAAAATGATGCCGCGGAACGGAAACAGCCGGTGGCGAACCACCTGTCCGATCGAGAATTTGGCTGTCTTCATCGTACTCACCACTAAGTCCCGGGAATGCCGTGCGGCCTTGGAATGCGCAGACTCCCTAAGACCTTGAATTTACGCATTACGCTACAAAAATCGAGCCCGACTTTAGGGCTGATGCCTGGCTCTATTTGGCGCAGACGCCGCGTCAATTCAATGCCGAAGCGCTTGACGCCCCGTCAATCTACGGGCTAGCCCCGCCCGAGGGCGTGCTACCGCCGGATTTGTTTCCTTAATCCGCCGGCGAGCGCCGCAAAACCACTGCCGGGCAGCAAGCCCTCGCGCATGAAAAAGGCGCGCAGCGGCGCGAAGCCGCCGAGCACGCCGAGGCCGGCACTTCGGGCCATCTGTGCCGGCAGCATGTCCGAGAGCAGCGACTTGTTGAGCAGGTTGACCGCGCTGCTGCGTGCCACAATGTCGGGCCGACGCCTGAAATCATAAGCTGCAAGTGCCTTGACGGCGCCTGGATCGGGCCTGTTTTCGCAAGCAATTCCAATCAGATCGTCGATGTCCCTGATACCAAGGTTGAGACCTTGCGCGCCAATCGGCGGGAACACATGGGCGGCTTCGCCGACAAGCGCCACCCGGTTACGCGCGAAGCACCGCGGCGTCACGCCCGAAAGCGGGTAGATCTGCCGGCCGGGCTCGACAGACACCCGGCCCAGCATCGATTGCATCCGCAGTTCGACCCGCGTCGAAAGCGTCGCGTCGTCCAATGCGGCGAGTTCCTTCGCTGTTTCCGGTTCTACCACCCAGACAAGGCTGGACCGGTTGCCGGGCAGGGGAACCTGGGTGAACGGACCGGTCTCGGTGTGGAATTCGGTCGAGGTGAAAGCGTGATCGCTGCGGTGGCCGAAATTGAGAACCAATGCCGCCTGCGGGTAGGAACGGGCGGATGTCGAGATGCCGGCAGCCTCGCGGGCCGGCGACAGACGCCCGTCGGCAGCGACCGCCAGCGATGCCGCGATCTCACTGCCGTCAGACAGGACCGCATGGGCATGATCGGCGTCGAGGCGCCAGCTCTCCACCATCAATTTTCGCCATTCGATGCCGGAATGCGCGGCAACAGCCCCGGCAAGCGCGGGGTTGAGCGCGCTGTTGGGTAAATTCAGCCCGAACTGCTCCTCGCCGATTTCGCTGGCGCGAAAAATGACCACCGGGCTGCGGATCAGCCGGCTGGTTGCATCGACGATGCGCATCACCTTCAGCGCTGCGGCCTGGGATCTCACCTCGTCGAGGACGCCCAACCGCTCAAGCATCTTCAGGGCCGGGTTCATCAAGGCCGTCGTTCTGCCGTCTTGGCTATTTGCCTCAGGTCCGACGAGCGTCACCGGAAAGCCGGCATCTGCGAAGCCAAGCGCCGCAATCAGCCCTGCCGGGCCGCTGCCGGCAACCAGTATCCGTGCTGTCTCCCGATGGTCCAAATTCGGCTTCCCGGTTGCGAGGCGAGGCGGTCGGTCCGACCTGATAGGCATATAGGTCAGATCATGCGGCTTGATCAACGCGGCGATTCGGCCCATTCGATTTGCCATGACCGGCCAAGACCATGATTTCAGCCATCTCGACCGTGTCGGCCGTGCCACGGCAAGCGTCTCGCGCAATCCTCGACTGACGGTGAACATCGTCTTGGGGGCAGGCGTCCTCCTGGCATGGCTGCTTCTTGGCGCCATGGCGATACGTGGCGCCGAAAGCCGGGTTCCCGGCATCGATGCACCCGGCGACACGATGCTCAGATATCTGCCGGAGCTGCCGCTGCCGGATTTTCTCGAGCGCTTCTTCACCCTTTGTCTCGCACCCGCGCCGCTCGACGGAGGCGTCGGCGCGCAGGCCGGAGCGCTCATCGTCATGTGGTTCCTGATGGCGATCGCCACCATGCTGCCCTCGGCGGCGCCGATGATCCGTACCTATTGCGAGATCGCCGATACTGCGCGGATCAAGGGCGAACCGGTCGTCCATCCGCTGGTCCTGGTCGCCGGTTACCTCAGCGTGTGGTTGGCTGCGTCGGTAGTGTTTGCGGCGCTGACGCTCGCCGTCCACACCTTCGCCTCATCTGTGCAGATGCTCGATCCAGTGGTCGGAGCGACCGGAGCAGCCGCGCTTTTGGTTGCCGGCCTCTACCAGTTCAGCGGCCTGAAGGAAGCCTGCCTGACAAAATGCAAAAACCCGTTCTCGATCCTGTTTTCGAACTGGAGCGCGAGGCCCGACCGCATTTTCCGGCTCGGCATGGAGCAAGGCGTCTGGTGCCTCGGCTGCTGCTGGGCGCTGATGCTGGTGATGTTCGCTGTCGGTGTGATGAACGTGTTCTGGATGGCGCTGATCGGCCTGTTCACCTTGATCGAAAAACAGACGGCGGGCAGGCTGCCAACCCGGGTCGCCGGTGCGATACTGCTTGTCTGGGCAACCGCCCTGCTAGTAGTCTCGGCATAAGGGGAGAGAATTCGATGGCAGATCAAAGCTGGGCAATGAAAGGAGAGCTGGTGCTCTCCTGCAATTGCACGGTTTTTTGCCCTTGCGTGCTGTCTCTCGGCAATCATCCGCCGACCGAGGGCTATTGTCAGACCTGGGCAGGGTTCCGCATCGATGCCGGCCATTTCGGCGAGGTCGACCTGTCCGGTCTCAACCTTGGGCTGGTCATGGAAATCCCCGGCTATATGAGCCGCGGCAACTGGACGGCCGGACTGTTCATCGACAAGCGCGCCTCGGTCTATGCGGTCAAGGCATTGACGAAAATTTTCACCGGCAAGGCCGGCGGAACCACCTCACTGCTCTCCATCTTGGTCGGAAAGTTCCTCGGCGTCGAGCAAGCGCCGATCACTTATGAGACGCGCGACAGGACGCGGGTCTTCCAGATACCGAAAATCATCGATGGGGCGGTGACGCCGATTGCCGGCAAGGACCGCGACAAGGATACGGTGATCAGCAATTCGGAGTACTGGATCGCACCGGAAATCATCGTGGCCAGGTCCGACAAGAGCAAGATGCGGGCCTTCGGCCGCAACTGGAATTTTGCCGGCCGCTCGGCCGAAATCTGCAAGCTGGACTGGCGGGGCCCGTGAGTAAAAAAATAACGGCCAGGAAAATCACGGACAGGATTCCAAGGCCGAAAAAGAAAGTCACGTGGCCGCAGGCACGCGCGTTTTCGGTCCACCTGCTGACCGCGTCGGGGTCGTTCCTGGCATTCCTGTCGCTGGTGGCTGCGAGCGAGCAGCGCTGGACAGCGATGTTCTGGTGGCTGGGACTGGCGCTATTCGTCGACGGTATCGACGGGCCAATCGCCAGGAAACTCGAGGTCAAGGAAATCCTGCCGACGTGGTCGGGCGAACTCCTCGACAACATCATCGACTACGTGACCTACGTGCTGATACCGGCCTTCGCGCTTTATCAGCGTGGCTTCATGGGCGAGGGCCTGTCGTTCCTGTCGGCGGCGATCATCGTGGTATCGAGCGCGATCTACTATGCCGACACCGGCATGAAGACGAAGGAAAATTTTTTCAAGGGGTTTCCGGTGGTCTGGAACATGGTGGTGTTCACGCTGTTCGTCATCGATCCGGGACAATGGGTTTCCTTCGCCGTGGTCGTGGTGGCCGGCATCCTGACCTTCATGCCGATCTATTTCATCCACCCGGTGCGGGTGGTGCGGCTGCGCCCGATCAACCTTGGCATGACGCTGCTATGGTGCGCTTTCGGAGCGCTGGCCCTGGCGCAGGCGGCTCTTGCCGCCTTCTACGACCAGATCGGCGTTTTGGGCGAGCAGGTGAGTGTCTTCACCAAGATCGGCATCACGGTCACCGGGCTTTACCTCGCTTGCATCGGCGGTATCATGCAGCTCTTTCCAAATCTCGGCGCCAAGCCGGATGACAAGAAAGCCTGATCCCCAAGAGCGCCTAATCCCGAGAGAGCCAGAAAATGTCCAAAGCGATCCGTATCCACGCCAATGGCGGTCCGGAGGTTCTGACCTATGAGGACGCCGAGCCGGGCCAACCCGGCTCGGGGCAAATCCTGGTCAGACACACGGCGATCGGCCTCAATTTCATCGACGTCTATCATCGCTCCGGCCTTTATCCGCCGCCAGGCGGTTTCCCGCTTATACCCGGCAGCGAGGCGGCCGGATTGGTGTTGGAAGTGGGCGCGGATATCGACTGGCTGAAGCCGGGCGATCGCATCGCCTACGCCGTGACGACTGGCGCCTATGCCGAGCAGCGCGTGATCGCCGCCGACCGCGTCGTGAAGGTGCCGGACGGCATCAGCGACGAACAGGCGGCCGCCATGATGCTGAAAGGGATGACGGCGGAGTATCTGCTGCGCCGTACCTTCAAGGTGAAAGCGGGCGACACGATCCTGTTTCACGCGGCGGCCGGCGGTGTCGGGCTGATCCTCGGCCAATGGGCAAAGCATCTTGGCGCAACCGTGATCGGCACCGCCAGCTCTACCGACAAGATCGAGCTCGCCAAGGCGCATGGCTTCGACCATGTCATCAACTACCGCGAGCAGGATTTCGTCGCCGGCGTCCTCGCCATCACCGGCGGCAAGAAGTGCGACGTCGTCTATGATTCGGTCGGCAACGACACCTTTCCTGCCTCGCTCGATTGCCTGAAGCCGCTCGGCATGTTCGCCAGCTTCGGTCAATCGTCAGGCCCGGTCCCGCCGTTCAGCATGTCGTTGCTGGCGCAGAAAGGTTCGCTGTTCGCAACCCGTCCGACGCTGTTCGTCTACAACGCCAAACGCGAAGACCTGGAAGCATCCGCCGCCGCGTTGTTCGAAATCGTGCTCAGCGGTGCGGTCAAGATCAAGATCAATCAGCGCTACGCGCTTAGGGATGCCGGCAGGGCGCATTCCGACCTTGAAGGTCGCAGGACGACCGGAACAACCATTCTTACCCCATGAGCCTACGCATGGTGCTTTTCCGAAAATCGATTTCGATTTTCGGGCCGATGCGCTAGGTTTCCGCTGAAATTCTTGAAGCTCTTTCAAGACGGGTGCCGCTTTGCGACGACAGCAGGCCGCGCATACCATGCCTGCGGGAACACAGAACATATCTGGCAAACCAGATGGGAGGCACTGTGAGTGCAAATCAGGACGGCGCAACCCTGCTTGAGGTTCGTGGCCTCACCAAGACGTTCGGCACGCTTACAGCGTGCGACCATGTCGATCTCAACGTCGCGAAAGGCGAAATCCACGCGCTGCTCGGCGAGAACGGCGCCGGCAAGTCGACGCTCGTAAAAATGCTGTTCGGAACACTGGAGCCCAATTCGGGCGAGATTTTCTGGAACGGTCAGGCGGTCACGATCACCAATCCCGGCTTTGCGAAGAAGCTTGGCATCGGCATGGTGTTCCAGCATTTTTCGCTGTTCGAGGCACTGACGGCGGCCGAGAACATCGCCCTGTCATTGGACGACGGTTCGCCGATCAGCACGATTGCCGCGAAGGCGAGGGCGCTTTCCTACAGCTATGGCCTGCCGCTCGACCCGCAATCGCTGGTCGGCGACCTGTCTGTCGGTGAGCGCCAGCGTATCGAGATCATCCGCTGCCTTCTGCAGACGCCGCAGCTCATCATCCTCGACGAGCCGACTTCGGTGCTGACGCCGCAGGAAGCCGACAAACTGTTCGAGACGCTCGAACGGCTGCGCTCGGAAGGAAAGTCCATCCTCTACATTTCGCACCGCCTTGAAGAGGTCAAGCGCATCTGCGACCGCGCCACCGTGCTGCGCCACGGCAAGGTGGTTGGCCATTGCAACCCGCGCAAGGAAACCGCAGCATCACTGGCGCGCATGATGGTCGGCAACGACGTGCAGGCCGTGGTGCGCGCGCCGGCCCAGGGTATCGAGACCGCGCAGCCGCTGCTTGAAATCCGCGCGCTCAGCCGCAAGCCGGCAACGCCGTTCTCGATCCCGCTCAGGAACATCAACTTGACGGTGCGCGCCGGCGAAGTGATCGGCATTGCAGGCGTCGCCGGCAACGGCCAGGGCGAGTTCTTCGAATCCGTTTCCGGCGAGGTGCCGCAGCAGGATACCGCTTCGGTGCGCATCCGCGGCAAGGATGCCGGCGGCCTCAGCATCACCGGCAGGCGGTTGATGGGCGCTGCCTTCGTGCCGGAAGAGCGGCTCGGCCACGGTGCGGCGCCGCGAATGAAGCTCTCGGAAAACCTGCTTCTGTCGCGCCATGCCACCGATGGAAAGGTGTTTGTCGGCGCCGGTGGAATGGTCAAAAGCGATGCAATCTATGCCGCTGCCCAGCGCATCATCAAAGCGATGGATGTGCGCAAGAGCGCTCCGGATCCAGAGGCGGCAGCGCTTTCAGGCGGCAATCTGCAGAAATTCATCGTCGGCCGTGAACTCGACCGCAGGCCAAGCGTGATGGTCGTCAATCAGCCGACATGGGGCGTCGACGCCGGTGCTGCCGCCCACATTCGCCAGACGCTGATCGAACTGGCGCGCAGCGGCTCGGCAGTGCTGGTCATCAGCCAGGATCTCGACGAATTGTTCGAAATATCCGACGCGATCGCGGTGATGCACAATGGCGAATTGTCGAAGCCTTTGCTGATCGCTGAGGCCACGTTCGAAAAGATAGGACTGCTGATGGGCGGGGCCGAGCCCGGCCACGCCGAACACGCTGTGGAGACGTCATGATGCGCCTCGAACTCGTCAAACGGCCACAGCGCTCGATGCTGTTCTCGGCGCTGTCGCCCTTCATTGCATTCGTGTTGACGATCGTTGCCGGCGCCATCCTGTTCGCGCTGCTTGGCGTCAATCCTTTGAAGGCGTTCCAAATTTACTTCATCGAGCCGGTCAGTCAGGTCTGGCAGCTGCATGAGCTGGCGATCAAGGCGGCACCGCTCATTCTGATCGGGGTCGGCCTGTCGGTCTGCTACAGGGCCAATATCTGGAACATCGGCGCGGAAGGCCAATTCATCCTGGGCGGCATCGTCGGCTCGAGCATTCCGGTGCTGTTTCCGCAGTTTGAAGGCCCGCTGGTGCTGCCGCTGATGCTGCTGTTCGGCATGATCGGCGGCGCCGCCTACGCCGCCATTCCGGCTCTGCTCAAAGCGCGCTTCAACACCAACGAGATCCTGACCAGCCTGATGCTGGTCTATGTCGCGCAGCTGTTTCTCGACTGGCTGGTGCGTGGTCCCTGGCGCGATCCGAAGGGTTTCAATTTCCCGCAGACGATACAGTTCAACGACTCGGCCATCTTGCCGGAACTGATGCCGGCCTCTGGCCGCGCCAATTGGGGTTTCGTCTTTGCGCTGGTCGCGGCGGTGCTGGTCTGGATCCTGATGAGCCGCATGCTGAAAGGCTTCGAGGTCCGCGTGCTCGGCTCAAGTCCCAGGGCAGGGCGCTTCGCTGGCTTCGGCATCAACCGGATGGTGTTCTTCGCCTTCATGCTGTCGGGTGCGCTGGCCGGACTTGCCGGCATCTCGGAAGTCTCCGGCGCCATCGGCCAGTTGCAGCCGGTCATTTCGCCCGGCTACGGCTTCACCGCCATCATCGTGGCGTTCCTCGGCCGGCTCAATCCACTAGGCATCGTCGCGGCGGGCCTGGTGCTGGCGCTGACCTATCTCGGCGGCGAGGCGGTGCAAAGCGCGCTCGGCATCTCCGACAAGGTGGCGCGCGTGTTCCAGGGCATGCTCCTGTTCTTCGTGCTCGGCTGCGACACGCTCATTCACTACCGCATTCGTCTGATTGGCTTTGCCGCGCCGAAGCTTGAATCCGCACCGAAGCTGGAGGAGGCCCGCTGATGGACATCACCGTCAACATTCTTTTGACCATCGCAACCGCGGCGACGCCTTTGCTGATCGCGGCGATCGGCGAGCTGGTGGTCGAACGTTCCGGCGTGCTCAATCTCGGTGTCGAAGGCATGATGATCATGGGGGCGGTCGGCGGTTTCGGCGCCGGCTATCTCACCGGATCGCCGTGGATCGGGTTGTTGGCGGCGATCGCCTTGGGTGCGGTGTTTTCGCTGCTGTTCGCCGTCATGACGCTGTCGCTGGCCACGAACCAGGTGGCGACCGGTCTGTCGCTGACATTGCTCGGCCTCGGCCTTTCCGGCATGATGGGCACCAGCTTTGTCGGCCAGCCCGGCGCGAGGCTGCCAAACCTCGACATTCCCGGCCTGACAGCGATCCCGGTCATCGGCAGGTTGTTGTTCGGCCAGGACCCGATCTTCTACATCTCGATCGCATTGACCGCCGCCGTCATGTGGTTCCTGTTCAAGACCCGCACCGGACTCACGCTGCGCTCGATCGGCGACAGCCACACATCGGCCCATGCACTTGGCATCCAGGTCATCCGCTACCGCTATCTCTCAGTGATCTTCGGCGGCGCCTGTGCAGGCCTTGCCGGGGGCCACCTGTCGTTGGTCTATACGCCGCAATGGGTAGAGAACATGACCGCCGGGCGCGGCTGGATCGCGCTGGCGCTGGTCGTGTTCGCATCATGGCGGCCATGGCGGGTGCTGGCCGGCGCCTATATCTTCGGCGCGGTATGGATCGGCCAGCTTCATGCACAGGCTTTTGGCATTCCGGTTCCTTCGCAACTGCTTTCTTCGTTGCCCTATCTGGCAACCATCGTGGTTCTCGTTCTAATCTCGCGCAACAAGCGTTTGACGATGATGAACACACCGGCTTCCTTGGGGCAGCCATTCGTTCCGGATCGTTGATAATAAAAGACAGCCGGGAAGCTCCAGGGCTTAACTCAGAGAGGTAACACGATGAAAAAACTGCTTATTGCGCTGATGGCCACGGCGGCAGCATTGTCGCTGGCGGCGACCGCCGAAGCACAGGAAAAGCTGAAAGCCTGTTGGGTCTATACCGGCCCGATCGGCGATTTCGGCTATTCGTACCAGCATGACCAGGGCCGCCTGGACGTAGAGAAGGCACTCGGCGACAAGGTCGAGACCGCATACCTGGAGAACGTCTCCGAGGGTCCCGATGCCGATCGTGCTTTCGAGCGCCTGGCGCGCGAAGGATGCAAGATCATCTTCGGCACTTCCTTCGGCTTCATGGATCCCGAAGTGAAGGTCGCCAAGAAATTCCCCGACGTTAAGTTCGAGCACGCGACCGGCTACAAGACGTCGGACAATCTCGGCATCTACAATGCGCGCTTCTACGAAGGCCGCTACATCCTCGGCCAGATCGCCGCCAAGCAATCGAAGTCGGGCGTCGCCGGCTACATCGTTTCGTTCCCGATCCCCGAAGTGGTGATGGGCATCAATTCCTTCATGCTTGGCGCCCAGTCGGTCAACCCGGACTTCAAGGCGAAGATCGTCTGGGTCAATTCATGGTTCGATCCGGGCAAGGAAGCCGATGCCGCCAAGGCTCTGTTCGACCAGGGTGCCGACATCATCGTCCAGCACACCGACTCGACCGCTGCCCTGCAAGTCGCCGAAGAGCGCGGCCTGCAGGGGTTCGGCCAGTCTTCGGACATGATCAAGTTTGCCCCCAAGGCGCAGTTGACCTCGATCGTCGACGATTGGGGACCCTATTATATCAGCCGGGTGAAGGCCGTGCTCGACGGCACATGGAAGCCCGGCAACGTCTGGCTGGGCATCAAGGACGGCGCCGTTAAAATGGCCGCTTACACCAACATGCCCGATGACGTGAAGGCGATGGCGCAAGCCACCGAGAAGAAGATCGTCGAGGGCTGGAACCCCTTCACCGGGCCGATTGCCAAGCAGGACGGCACGCCATGGCTCAAGGACGGCGAAGTCGCCGACGACGCTACGCTGCTCGGCATGAACTTCTACGTCAAAGGCGTCGATGACAAGCTGCCGCAGTAAGCGCAAGCACTGGGGAGGGCGCCTTCGGGCGTCCTCTTTTCATGCGCAGAGTTTCGAAGGTTAACCTGCCCGACTGCGAGTCCCACTCACGAAAGTTCAGCGGGCGATTATCGTATGGACGCCCGCGGGCAGCCTGATGCGATCCGATGTGGGAGCGAGCGCCGGGCGCCCTTCCGTCGTGATCTGCCATATCTCGACGGCGCCGCCAAGGGGCGCTTCGTCATTGCGGTAACGGTTCACGCCGACGAAGAGCTTTTGTCCCGTGCGATCAAAAGCGAGTCCTTGCGGCAGCACACCTTCGAGCGGCCATTCGCCGTGCGGTGACAGCCGTCCTGTTTCAGTGTCCAGCTGATAGAGGCTGAGCGACGCGTGCTCCGTCCAGTCGCGCGAGCCGTCTGGCTTGCCGGTGCCGCGAAGGTTGGACGTGACAAGAAAGCGGCCGTCGGGGCTGAAGGCGATCGTCTCGGCGCCCCAGCCACCAAGCGCGATGTGAGGCACGGTGTGCCTTGCCGCGTCGCCCGTCGCGCCGACATCGGCAAGCCGGACTGTGGTGAGAATGCCCTCCTGAACGCCATAGAAGCCAGTTGTATCGATTCCCCATTGAACATCGGAGGTGATGTAGTAGCGGCCGTCGGGCGAAAAGCGGCCGATAAAGGGGAACTTGTTCGTCTGGACGCGATTGCCCCAGGGACGAATAGCAGAAACCGCCCCGTCCTTTCCGCGCAGCACCTCATAGAAGGCAACCTGACCACGGTCGACGAGATTGACCCCGATATACCGGCCGCTTGGATGCCACTGCACCCAGGTCGCCTTCAATGGAATGAAACCCGTTGACGGCTCAAGATCGAGACCGAAGCTGGATACGGGCCCGAACCGACCCTCCCTGACCGGTACGAAAGTGAGTTCGTGTTCGGCGTCGACAGTAATCGCCGCGATAAGATCGCCTGCAGGATTGAGATGAATCGCCTGGGGCTGGATTCCGATCCTCACGCTGTCGACCGCCGACGAGTGGCCCCCATCGAGCCGGAGCGATCTGATCGTGTCGCCTTGCTGCAACTCGTCGAGGCGGGTCGCCCGTTCGGGCCGTTGACGGAAAGTTTCGGCGACGAAAACGAACCGGCCATCCAGGGAGACGTCTAGTGCTCCGGGCGGCCCATAGGTTGAATTCGAAACCTCCATCATCGCGACAGAGCGAGACCGCTCCGTCGGCGAGGTGATGATGGACAGCGTATCCAGATAGTGAGGGTCTGGAGGCCCGAGCTCGCCCGTCTCGTAGACGGTCGGCACCATATCGAGATCCGACAACACGAAGACGGCCCCTCCGTGACCTTCGGCCGGCTGAGCACTTGAGAGGCTCGGCATCAGGAATAGAACGATAGCAGCGAGAGAACAGCGTCGCATCCATGTCTCCATATCTATTGGAAGGCGCCTATCTTCCGGGTTCGCTTTCAGTCGTCCAATCGATATTTGACATCTCAATATTCCCTTCAGTAATAAACTGTCGGAGGCCCAGTGTGAATCTAGCTGCCGTCGATCTGAACCTGCTTGTCGCCTTCGACGCCCTCCTCAGTGAAGGGAGCGTGAGCGCGGCGGCAGCCCGCATCGGACTCAGCCAGCCTGCGATGAGCAAGCGCCTCGCCCATCTGCGTCGGCTTTTCGCCGATGATCTCTTCGTTCGTCATGCCGATGGCGTGCGGCCGACCGAAAAGGCGCTCGATCTCGCCGATCCGATCCGGGCCGCGCTACGCCAGATCCAGGATGCGTTGGGAGGATTCGGCCAGTTCTCGCCTGAGCGATCGGGTCGCATCTTCAGGATCGCGACCACCGATCACATCGCGGCGACTTTGATGCCCAGACTGATGCCGGTGCTTCGTTCAGCGGCGCCTAGAGTTTCGATCGTCTTGCGCAGCTTACATCGCCAGGAGATCGTTGATTGTCTCGAGAAGGGCTCGATAGACCTTGCGATCACCATCCTGCCCGATGCGCCGACGACGATCAAACGTGCATCGCTCTTCCACGTGAACTGGATATCGATCGTCTCGGCCGAGCATCCTGAGATCCGCGACGCGCTGACGCTCGAGCTCTTTCTGAAGTATCCGCACTTGCTGGTCACTCATGTCGGCGATCTGAAGGGCTACATCGATCGTCTGCTGGACGACCGCGGCCTGAAGCGGACCGTTGCAATGAGCCTGCCTTATGCGCTCGCCGTGCCGGCGATCATCGCCGAGACGGACATGATCTGCACCTTGTCGGCAAACGTGATCCGGCTTACGAATTGGCCGCGCGTGCGCTCTTTTCCGCTGCCCTTCGACTATTTCGGTTATCAGGAAACTCTGCTGTGGCATCGGAGGAACGACAGCGATCCCGGTCACGCCTGGCTCAGGCGGATGCTTATCCGTGTAAGCGAAACGGTCACGTCCTAGAGCCCTTTGTGTTTGGTCGAACCAACACCGCGCTCTAACTCTTTATTTTAACGCATTTTGTCGGACGCCAAACGAAGACGTTTGGCTGCAAAATGCTCTAGCAGGAGAGGTCTTCACCCCGCCCAGCTATCAAACCGCCGAGCCATAGAGATCGTAGGCGTCGGCGCGGTCGATCTTGACGGTGACGATGTCGCCGGCGCGCAACGGGCGCCGCGACTGGATATGCACCGAGCCGTCGATTTCGGGCGCGTCGTATTTGGTGCGGCCCTTGGCCGAGGTGCCATGCGCCTCGTCAACCAGGACAGGCAGGCGCTTGCCGACCTTCCTGGCGAGCTGCGTCGCCGAGATCTTCTGCTGGCGCTGCATAAAGCGGTGCCAACGCGCTTCCTTGATCTCCTGCGGCACCTGTTCGAGGCCGAGGTCGTTGGAGCGGGCGCCTCGGACCGGCTCGTATTTGAAACAGCCGGCGCGGTCGATCTTGGCTTCGTCCAGCCAGTCGAGCAGCATCTCGAAATCGTCGTCCGTCTCGCCGGGGAAGCCGACGATGAAGGTGGAGCGGATGGCCAGATCCGGACAGATTTCGCGCCAGCCGCGAATGCGGTCGATAGTCTTTTCGCCATGGGCGGGACGGCGCATGTTCTTCAGCACCTGCGGCGAGGCGTGCTGGAACGGGATGTCCAAATAGGGAAGGATCTTTCCTTCGGCCATCAGCGGGATGACATCGGCAACATGCGGGTAGGGGTAGACATAGTGCATGCGCACCCAGATGCCGAGCTTGCCGAGTTCCTCCGACAGATCGAGGAACTTTGCCCGCACTTCGCGATCGCCGAACATGCTGGTCTGGTATTTGATGTCGATGCCATAGGCGCTGGTGTCCTGCGAAATGACCAGGATCTCCTTGACGCCGGCCTTGGCCAGTTTCTCGGCTTCGCGCAACACGTCGGCCGCCGGCCGCGAGACGAGATCGCCGCGCAGCGCGGGGATGATGCAGAAGGTGCAGCGATTGTTGCAGCCTTCCGAAATCTTGAGATAGGCATAGTGGCGCGGCGTGAGCTTGACGCCTTGCGGCGGCAAAAGGTCGACATAAGGATCGTGGCTCGGCGGCGCGGCCTCATGCACGGCAGCCATCACGCTCTCGTAGGCCTGCGGACCGGTGATGG
Organism: Mesorhizobium sp. M6A.T.Ce.TU.002.03.1.1; assembly: GCF_003997275.1. Lineage (NCBI taxonomy): Bacteria > Pseudomonadati > Pseudomonadota > Alphaproteobacteria > Hyphomicrobiales > Phyllobacteriaceae > Mesorhizobium > Mesorhizobium sp. M6A.T.Ce.TU.002.03.1.1. The sequence continues at coordinate 20,552 of NZ_RZTI01000023.1, read as the reverse complement.
CGAGAACGCTAGGATGTTTTTCGCGGATGACGTCCGGTTCGGCGCCGAGGCAACCGGTGACGATGACCCTGCCATTCTCCGATAGGGCGGAGCCGATGGCATTGAGCGATTCATCGCGAGCCGAATCGAGGAAGCCGCAGGTGTTGACGACGACCAGATCGGCGCCGTCATGCTTGCGCGCGATCTCATAGCCTTCGGCGCGCAGGCGCGTGATGATGCGCTCCGAATCCACGAGGGCTTTCGGGCATCCAAGGCTGACGAAACTGACGCGAGGGGCAGACATAGAGGTTTTCCGGCTTTTCAGGATTGGCGGCGCAGTACCACACTTATTGCGGCATTGGTATGGGCCCGCGGCAACCGCGACGAAACGCACGATGAATGTATCGGTGCCGACGACGGAAACGGCGGGACAGGCGGCGTCAGCTCACCGCGTTGTTCACATGCGGCCAGACTTCCAGCGCGCCTCGATAGACCATGTCGAGCGCGACATACAGAATGATCAGCAGGCCGATATAGGCAATCCAGCGGTGGCGGTGCAGCAGCTTGGCGATAAAGGTCGCGGCCAGACCCATCAGCGCGATCGAGAGAACGAGGCCGATGATCAGCACGGAGAAATGATCGCGCGCCGCACCAGCGACCGCCAGCACATTGTCGAGCGACATCGACACGTCGGCGACGACGATCTGCAGTGCGGCCTGGCCCAGTGTCTTGCGCGGCGACTTGCCAGCCACGGCATCGTCCTTGTCGAGATCGGCATTTGACAGCGCCTCGGTCGCTTCCAGCTCGTCGGCATGGGAGGTGCGCAGTTCGCGCCACATCTTCCAGCAAACCCACAAAAGCAGGATACCACCGGCCAGCAGCAGACCGACGATCAAGAGCAGTTGAACGGTTACTGCTGCAAAACATATGCGCAGCACGGTCGCGGCCAGCACGCCGATGAGGATGGCCTTCTTGCGCTGCTCGGCCGGCAGGCCGGCCGCGGCAAGGCCGATGACGATGGCGTTGTCGCCTGCAAGTACGAGGTCGATGGCGATAACCTGGAGCAGGGCGGAGAAGCCTGCGGCGGTAAAAATTTCCATCAACTGGAAGTTCCTTGCTTGTTTGTCGATCGTCGGCGCCGAGTATTCGGACGCCTAACGTGTATGGTTCCCGCGCGTCAAGAGATCGCTTGAGGACAAGGCCGGCAAACCGCCTGATCGCGGCGGAAATCGCCAGCAGCCGGTGAAAGCTAGATACGCTGGCGCATGACCCGGAAACCGGAATTCGGTCTCCGAAAAGGATTATGCGCCGATTCAAACTGCTGGAGTGTCCATTGCGCGTCCAGTTGGACGCGCAACGCTCTAATTGTAGAGGTTGTATTCCGACCAATCGGTTTCCGGAATCTCCTCGCCGATCCGATAGCGAAAATCCAGAACCTGCATGTGGTCCGGCGCCGTCCGGCATTTGAATTTCAGCCGGTACCATTGTCCCTTGCTGCGAAAGGCAGCCCCAGGGCTTGTGATTGCGTCGGTCTCCATTTCGGGCGTCGCAAAAGCGTAGGCGACCACGCGATCGGCTTTGTATTTGTGGTCATCATGGGTGATCCGGTCGAGCACTTCAGCATCGCATCGCTGTTCGAGCCGGGTTTGCGGGTCGAGCTTCAACAAGCCGGTGCGCAATGCGCTATCCATCGCGTTAGCCGGCAACGCCAGCGCCACCAACGCCAGAACCGTAAGACAGAGCTTCTTCATGGGCGGGAGGAGCATCATATTTGGGCGGAGAAATCAACCGGACGGTCACCTTTCGCCGCGGACTTTCCCGACTCCATTGGCGGTTGTCGTGACCGCCTCCACCGCTTAGAGTTCGCCGAGAGGGGCAATCATATGAACACGCAGAGTCGGCCTTTGGCCGCTAGGATGCCGCAGACGTTCGTCCGCGCGCTGGAAGAAATGCGGTGAAGACACAAATGCATGCGCGCATTTTCACGGACAGTGTCAGCTTCATGGATATTTCCATGTTCCGCGTGGAAGGCATGCAGGTAACGGTTACGCCTGGTTGGAAGTATAAACCTTGCGACGTCGCGGTGATGTATGGGCTTGCCAATCCGCCTCGACGCTCCCAGCAGGGGCGTCTCAGGAACGCCATCTATCGGGAACACAACGGACCCATCGTCGTCATCGAAAGCTCGCTGATCGGCCGGAGTTTCAATCAGCGCCTGCCCGGTTGGCTCGCAGCGTTGCGCCGGCGGCCGCTGCGCCCGCGGCAAGTGCACCCGTACTGCCGCGTGGCCGTAGGCGGAGCGTTGGGCGACGACGCCGATTTTTGTGCAGAAAACAGCCCGCCGGATCGCTGGGAAAGGGCAAAGGCCGAATTTGGGATCAGGCTGAAGCCCTACCGGGCCGAGGGAGATTACATACTCCTGGTCGGTCAGGTGCCCAAGGATGCCTCGCTACGGGGCATCGACATGGTGAGGTGGCTACACGAGACCGCGGCGGCGATCAGGAAGATCAGCGATCGTTCAATCCTGATCCGGCTGCACCCCAGCACGCGATGGCGAGATCAAGAAGCCGTTGTCGATGCTTGCTCGACCGTGCCCAGGGTCACCATCTCGCGCGGCAGGCGGCCGTTCGCTGACGAGGTGGCAAATGCGTGGGTGTGCGTAACCTTGTCATCCGGTGCCGCAATCGATGCGTTGATCGCGGGCGTCCCGCCGATATGTCTATCTCCGGCGAGCCTTGCATACCGCCTTTGTTCCAACAGTCTCGATGATATCGAGCATCCGAAGCAACCGGAGCGGGAGCAGTTCATGCGCGACCTCTGTTACAGTCAGTGGACGCCGCGTGAGATGTCCGACGGAACCGCATGGAGACATATTTTTCCAGCGGTCGAACGAGAGATGGCGCGAACCGGCGGTGATTCCGGCGAGCATGGTGCAGGGCGTTCCCGGGTCATTTGGGCGGTACAGGCCGACCACCAGGGCCATCATCGACCAGAGACTGTCCTGTCGACGTCGGAGAAGCAACGTTGGGCGAGGTCGCTTGCGCTTTGGACAGTCGCCGCCCGTATTCTCCCAGGCAAGCGAAAGAGATATCTGCATAGGCGGGCCACGGCCCTATTCATGCTCGGCCGCTACGGCGAGGCCGAGCTGGTGTTCGAGGAGCTTCGCAGCCGCAATCCAGACTTTCCAGGCGGACATGAAGGAGCAGCCCGTTCGGCAGAGAAGCTGGGCCACTGGGGTATCGCGGCGGAGGCTTGGGCGGCGGCAAGCAGGCTCGCGCCTGGCCGCAAGGCACTCGCCGGACATGCCGCGGCCCTGCTGAAACTTGGAAGGCTGGCGGAAGCCGAAGCGGTTTTTGGCCTGCTGTGCGAACGCTTTCCGGCGGAAATCGCCGGATATCGGGGCCTGGAGCGGATCGCTTCCGAACGCGGCGACTGGCCACTCGCACTGCAAATGCAGGATGTCATATGGAAGACATTGAGCGACCCCGACGCAATGCGGCGCAAGGTTCTGTTGCTTGTGCGGCTACAGCGAATTGCCGAGGCTGAGAAGATCGTCAAGGAGTTGGAAGCGGGGAGCTCGCCACTTGCTTACCTGCTTGCCTCGATGCCACTTCTGGAAGCCACGCACGACTGGGCCACAATGGGCCAGCTTTTAGGCACGAACGAAGCGCTGCTCCTCGGGAATTGGCAGCTGCTGCATTCCTATCTAGGCGTGCTGGGAAGGCTCGGCCGGGCAAATGAGGCACTGGAAGTGCTTGACCGCAGCCGCGCGGGTAAGGAGGCAGCCCGCAAGAAGCTTCGGATCAACTGCCTTATACAGGCGCACCGGTACTTTGAGGCCGGTGAATGCTTGCGGCAGACTTGGGAGCACGGGAGTATCGACGAGTTCTCGCCTGAACTCCTGTCGCCGATGGTGAGTGCAGCCTGGGAGGTCGGCGGGGCTGGTCTCGCGAACGTCGTTTTGGATCGCGTAGACGCGGAAGCTCCCCATACCGTAGCGGGGGAATTGCTGAGGCTGTCTGCAATTTTTCAGCGTACGAGACTGCGCTCCCTTAATTGTCTGGTTTCCTCATCTGAAAGCGCCTTCGATCAGGGGCCTCACATTGAGCAACTGGTTCGGGATCATCTCGCGCACAGCCCGGGATCGGTGGGGGCTGAAAATCGACGAGATGCAGTTCGCGACATCTGCGAGATTTTTGTCCGGCTTCGTTCTGGGCATACGGACTTCTTCCCAGATCCCTCCTTCGTCCTGAATGAAGCACTTGAAGTTGCAACGTGCATTGCTGAGGCATTGGATGAACTGAAGCCTCTTTCGCTGATCAGGTTGGGCGATGGGGAAGGGTGCATGCTTCCCTACAGACCCGAACTGGAGGTGTTTCGCGAGACGGACAGGGAAGCGACCCAGCAGACCTGGTGGGGGCGCGCTGCCCAAGTGGATGACGCGCTGGAGTGGCAGCTGAAAGAAGCGATACGTTCCGCCGATGTCGTTGGGCTTCCTGATCTCGATCGCACTAGTCGCGGTATTTTGAGCAACTCCCTGGAGGCGTTGGGAGACGGCGGCAGAAATGCCCGCGGCCTCCTTGCATCGATCGATTTCGCTGCCGGAAACACCAACAAGCAAGCCGTGCTGACCTCCTGCCATATCCACCAATCCCTATCCTTCTGGGGAATTTGGGACCTGCTGCTCCCCAGGCTTGGAGCCGTGTCCCTGATCACATGTCATGCCAAGCTCGGCGGCGTTCTGGCGCAGCGACACGGGATAACTATCGAGACCGTCCACCTGGTTCCGCCGGAACACAAATACGCCGCAGGCTTCGCCAGCATAGCCGGCGATGCACACTATCCACACGCCTTCACAAGGCTGAGGGATCGATTGTCGGGACAGCTGCGCGGTCGTGTTTTTCTCATTTCAGCCGGCATGCTGGGTAAAATCTACTGCATGTGGATCAGGCAAGCGGGGGGTATTGCCATCGACATCGGAAGTGCGGCGGATTTCTGGTGCGGATACGACACGCGCAGCGTCGCGGATATCGTGACCTACAGGAGTCCTGCCGGTGTGGCGGAACAGGTCCGGGATCTAGCGTCGGAGCATTCCCGATTCGCCCGGTTGCTGCCGCTCGATACCTCGGCAAAGTTGTTGCTTGGAAATCCCGCTTGAGCGAGGCATCTCCCGAACTTGCCGTGGTGGTCCTTTCCGTTGGTGCACCGGTGGAATTGAAGACGGCAGTGGACTCGCTGCTGGCGCAACCAATTCCGCTCGAGATCGTCGTCGTCAACTCAGGCGGAGGCAATCCCCGCTCCGTTCTTTCGAGTGAAGCCTCCGGTATCAGCGTCATTTCCACCCCGCAACTGCTGTGGCCAGGGGCCGCGCGAAACGTTGGCATCAGATCCACTCGCGCACCCTGGGTCGCATTTCTCGCCTCCGATCTCGTCGCCAGTCCGGGCTGGGCGGCCAACCGGCTCCTGCTTCACAAGAAAGGCCGCAACTCCGTAGCCTCGGCCTTGGTCAACAGCCATCCGCGGAACCTCTATGCATGGGCAAGCCATCTCTCGGTTTTGGTTCGCCGGATGCCCGGTGTGCCCAAGAGGAAGGCGCTCCGCTACGGCGCAAGCTATGCCCGAACGCTCTTCGAAAAATATGGCGGGTTCCGGGAGGACCTTCGGGTCGGGGAGGATACGGAGTTCCACCGCCGGATGAAGCGTGCCGATCGTCCGGTCTGGGCCCCTTCGGTTCAGGCATCGCACCTGAACCCAACCAGCTTCCGGCAGATGATCCAGGATCAGCTTGCCCGTGGCAAGCGCGCCGCAATCCACTGGCCTGCGCTCGACGAGAGCTCGCTGCTGAGGCGAGGCTTCAGCCGGTTCATGCTCATCGCGCCGCTTTCTTTCAGATCGGTTCGAGGGCTGGATCGCCTGTTCGTTGTCGCATCATGGCCGCTCGTCCTGGCGTGCACCTTCGCCTACGAGCGCGGCGTCGACAGAGGTAAGCGCGAATTGGCGCGGGCGGACGGAGCAGGGGCCGCGCGCGTGACGGTAGTGGCAATCCTCGACCGGGATGACTGGCAAGCGAACACGGATATCATGGTGGTTGTCGATCCGACCTACAGGCATCTCACCTGGATTCCCCGTGATCTTTGGGTACCCAGCCTCAACGATCGCATCAATGCGGCATTTGCGACCGGTGGCGGCGATCTTCTCCTGAAAGCGGTTCGAGAACTGGGGTTTCGAGCTGAGAGCCTGCTGTGTGTCAGGCGCGCCGCGACCGAGGCTGCGCTCGAGGCGGTCAGCGTCACTGTGCCAGTGAGCGAACCTCTCGACTTCTGGTATCCCTTGCATCCTACGCGCCCGATCGAGGAGGGACGCAAGGCCATCTCGTTCCGCCCCCCAGAAGAGCTTCTTTCAGGCGAGCGACTTCACCAGTGGATGGGGGCCCGGAGCATGATCAATCGCAGCGGGTCGGACCTGTTGCGGCTGGATCGTCAGCAGTTGTTGCTGAGAGCTCTGCTCGCAGCCGACTTTGATTTCCAGCGTGTGCTTCGGGACCCGAGCTTATACCGGACTTCCGGAAAGAATCCCCTGGCGGCACTGTCCAGGGTGAGGCCTGATTGGTACTTTTCCACTCTCGGTCCCCTCAAAGATGCGACGACTGATGGAAAGGCTGTTCTCGTAAAGGGGTAAACATCCCTGGTGCGAGACTCAAGATGGCGCGAGCCGAGCGCGGGCGTCGCGGGCCTCAGCTTACGACCGCTTCCGTGGTCATGCCGGCCATTCCACGATCTCTTGGTGGAATACTCGACAACTGCCTGGTTCTTCCTGACGTGGCATCACACCAGACGGAGCTTGATTGAGAACGACAACAGGGGTTGAAGCAAGCCGCCATCGCAATAGATTTCGGGACCGAAGAGTACGATGCCTGCGAAAGTGTTCCTCACAGGAGAGGCGCGTGACGCCCGACGACAACCCACCCGTCCTTTCCGGGGCGCCCATCCTTTCCGGGGCGCCCGTGCTTTCCGGGGCAATCGGGGAATACCGCGAGTTTAATCCTCCGGCCGCACTCGAAGGGCATTTCCAGTGTGTCTGGTCCAATACATTGCGACCGGACGCGGGGAGCTTATCGGCCGTGGTTCCCGACGGCTGCGTCGACATCACCTGGATCGACGGCGATCTGGTCGTAGCAGGCCCCGACGTGGCCGTTGCCCTCTCTACGCTGACACCCGGCTCTACTGTGATCGGCGCCCGCTTCCGACCGGGTGCGGCAAGCCGATGGCTCGGCCCGCCGATGTCGGAGATCGTTGGCGGCCGGGTGGCGCTCAGCCACTTCTTGGGAGCGCTGGCGCGCGAAATCGCCCAGAGAATTGGCGATGCACCCTCCACGGCGGAGCGGGTGCGGGCGATGCAAGCGGCACTCTCCAGGCTTGCGCCCGACGTCGAGCCGCCGCCTCCGGACATGGGATTTGTCTTCAACGCGCTGAAAACGGAATCCGCCGGTCCGGGCATGGCGGTGATCCTCGACCGGCTCGACGTCAGCCCGCGAACACTTCGCCGCCGCTGCCAGGAGGCTTTCGGGTA
>NZ_RZTI01000023.1:0-12994 GCF_003997275.1 Mesorhizobium sp. M6A.T.Ce.TU.002.03.1.1 | reverse complement strand
GCATTCTCCGCTTCCAGCGGTTTCTGGGCCTGGTGCGGCAGTCGGCTGAGCCGCGCCTAGCCGATCTTGCGTTCGAGGCGGGTTATTCCGACCAGGCGCATCTGACGCGCGAGGTGCGGCGCCTGTCGGGCTTCTCGCCCGCGACGGTTCTGCGACAGCTCGGCGCCTGAGCTGGCCGTTTCGTTCAATACGCCGCCGCCAGTTCCGCCTAGTCTGCCTTCATTGGAAAGGAGGCAGATATGACCATCTACAAATCCCGCATCATCACCGTGTCCATCGACCGGGATTGGCGTGAAGTCTATGACTTCGCCTCCATCCCGGAGAATTTCCAGCGCTGGGCGGCAGGCCTCGGCAGACGCTTCGAGAGATCGGGCGAGGAATGGGCGGCGGAGGACCCCGACGGCCGGCCCATCCGCATCCGCTTCTCCCGACCCAATGAATTCGGTGTCCTCGATCACATCGTCTTTGCCGAGGACAAGGAAACCCGCAATGCGGTGCGTGTGGTTCCCAATGGGACCGGCGCGGAGGTCATGTTCGTGCTCTTGAGGACGCCGGACATGACGGAGGAGATCTTCGCTGCCGACGCCGACGCCGTACAGCGCGACCTCAACACCCTCAAGGCAATGCTCGAACGCTGAGCTTCCAAAGACCGCGAAAGGAGAAGATCATGGCCAGATCCAGCAACGACAAGCGCATCGACTATGTCGAGTTTTCCGTCGGCGACATCCCGCGTTCTCGCGACTTCTATGGCAAGGCCTTCGGCTGGTCCTTCAAGGACTACGGGCCGAGCTATTGCGAGTTCAACGACGGCCGCCTGACCGGCGGCTTCGCCCTCGGTGGCCAGAGCAAGGCGGCGGGCGGGCCGCTGGTGATCCTCTATGCCGACAAGCTCGACGAGACCCAGCGCCGCGTCGAGGAGGCCGGCGGGAAGATCGTCAAGCCCGCCTATTCCTTCCCGGGCGGCCGCCGCTTCCACTTCTCCGATCCGGACGGCTACGAGCTGGCGGTGTGGTCGGAGAAGTGAAGAGGTGGAGAGGGACGCCGGGCCCAGGTCCGGCGCCCCCATCAATTTTCCTTCTGCATGTCCGGCACCTCCGACGAAGGCACGACCATTTCTCCTACTGCGACTCATGCCGTTGGAAAAAATTAAGGACAAGCTAAAGTAGCGCTCAGCGAGAAAGCAATGCGCTGTTCAGGTCCTGTTAGTCGGCGCCTATGCCTAGAAAATAGCCAATCGCAATGCGCCTTGGGTGGCTAGTAGCTTGTGCTTTTCGAAGATCGCTAGCTTCTGCGGATAAGTGATCCGGACCTTGGCGTTGCACCCGTCGCATCTGATGTGCGCGATTGTTCTTAGCGCAGAGCCCTTCCTTACAGTCGGATGCGAGCAATCCGGACAAGCGAATGTGAGCGAAACATCAGACAAGTTTTCGGCTAAACCCATTTCCATCTCCCTCGCCAGCGCTCTGGCGACACCATTCAAAGCCGCCGCATGTGAAACTGATATGAAGGCGCTCACATAGTGACCGAAGAAGTTCGCTGCCCCGCAATCTGCGAGCCTCGCTTCGAATGTACCAGACCGATTTCGGCCCCAACTCGGGCGAGTCTCAATTTGCAATTTAGATGTCAATCCGATTGCAATTTAGATGCCAATCCGATCGTGCCAAAACGGGACGAGGCATGCCGAGAAACTTAGGAGACCGAGCGCCTCTTCGAAAGGGTTGGACGGGCCACCAAGGATCCGATTGCGCGGCTGGCTACCGCTGCGCTGACCCCTCGTCAAAGGGGCAAGCGCGGCTGTTTAAGCGATGTAACAATTATTGTCCGATAGCGTAGCGCTTGCATCGTATAAGGCTGGCCTGAGGACCATCGCATACCGCGCCGCGCATGACGGAACCGAGACGAACGACAGTACGACAGAGGCTGTATGCTTTTTTGATCGCTGGCCTGGGCGGGCTGGCCGCATCGGCAATCTCGTTTTCGATGACGCTCTACGAAGCTGCCCATCCGCCAAAGGTGCCCGTTGTGCAGGCAGGCCAGCAGATCGATACCGGTCGCTGGTTCGTAACCTTGCGAAAGGCACGTGTCGGAACTGTGCCGCCGACAGGCGTTTCCCCCTCGCAGCCGGTGCAGCTTCTGATGGTAGATCTGGACGTGGTCAACCGTTCCGCCACTCCGAACAACGTGCTCTATCGCGCCGTCACACTCGGCGCACCGGCGCAAAAGCTGCCGATGCCAACGGTTTATCTCGATCGCGACAAGTATCTGGCAGGATATTTCAACCCCAATATGCCGGAACGCACGACGATGGCCTGGGAATGGCCGGCCGGTGTGCCCGTGCCGGACAAGGTGACGATCACCGTCAGCGGCCAGATCTACAAGCGGCGCGACAATCTCTACGGCGCAAGCGGCTGGTACGACCGCGATCCCGTTGCGACGGTCGATCTGCCGGTGGAGAAGGCGCCATGATGCGCATGGTACGTTCGGCGCTTGCGCTGCTGTTCGCTGCCGCCGTGCTCTACGCCATGCAGCATACGCGTCCGCTCTACAGCGACATTACCTCGCCGATCGTCTCTTCGGGCGGCATGAACAGGCGTGTGGAGGCTAGCGCGTTCGCGCTTTCGCTGGACAGCGCCAGGGTGGCGCGTGTTCTAAATGTCGAGACCTTCGGGAAGTCAAAGACCTACACGAGTTCCGGCGTGTGGGTTGTGGTGGAAGGCGAGGCCGAGGCGAAATTCGAAACCTTGGGTCTCACTTCGGGCGAGTGGCTGAGCGGCAGCGGCGTCCGTTATGTCCTGACCGACCGGGTGCCGGCGACGATCGAAATGATGCCGGGCGATGCCTACCAGCCCGGCCTCCCACGCCGTGTGCTTTTGGTGTTCGAAGTGGCGGAGAATGCTGTCGCCGGCGGGACCGTCGTGGTCGCGCGCACAAAGTTGCTGCCGCTCGACGATGAGATCCGCATCGCCACGAACGTTTCCGGCAAGGACATCGAGCCCGCGATCGCCATCCGCCGCAACCAGGAAGGACCGCCATGGACAGTTCTCCCACGGAGGTGACATCAACGCGGCGAGGCTACTGGCTGAGCATGATGGCGCTGGTGGTTGCGCTGCCTGCCGCGCTCTCCGCGCAAACGTGGGGAAGCATCAAGGACTGGCGCTCCCAACATTTGCGTCAGCCGGTATCTGCGACCTTGGGGCAACCGATCGACTATGCCGGCGCAAGCTGGACCGTGACGCGCCTCACCAGACTGGCAGGCAGCGAGGGAAGCGCCGTCGTCCTTGCCGAGTTCGAGGCGCTCGCTGCTGACCCGAAAGCGCTCGGCGCCATTCCATGCCAGGTGCGGCTTTCCGATGAAAGCGGTCGCGAATGGCAGCCAACCTTGTTTGCCGATCCGGTGCTCAGAAAGCAATATCCGGAGGCCCCGCAACGGTCGCTGTGTGGTGGCAGCGCGTTTGCGGCGACGGAGCCCGGCAAGCCGGCCCGGATGGCTGCCAGCTTTTCGATTCCACCTGCAGCGAGCAGCCTCACGCTGTCGATCGCCCTCTATTCGGCGCTGCCAAATTATCTCAGCGTCAGCGAGCCGCGGACCGGACGCCACTCGCTTCGCCAGCCGTGGCGACCGCAGGCTCGAGCACGGCTGCAAGCAGCGCGACCCGGACCGCGTCGAGCAGGATTCCCCCGTCGAGATCGCTTGGGCTGCCGATGAACAGGCTGATGGTGTCGGCGAAGATCTGCCAGGTTGCGAGATCATGCGCTCCGATCAGCCTTGTCAGGCCATACCACATCCAGGCGCCGACCCAGGAGATCGCCTGATAGGCGATGACGAAGGTGACAAGCGTGGCAAGGCCGGCACTGAGCGTCAGCTTGAGGCAAGTCCAGACCGGCGAGTAGCGGCTGCGGTAGCCGCCAACGAAATGGGTCGCGAAATCCTTCAGCCACTTCTGCCAGGAGGTCGTGCGCAATGGCGCAGGACCGGGAGCGGCCGGCGCGGAAAGTTCATAGCCGCTGATGATCGCGGCCATCACCAGCCAGACAATCGGCAGCAACGCGAAAAAGGAAAGATTCTGAAGCTGCTCTCCGAAGGGAAGCGGTCGGAATTCCGCGGGAACGAATTGGTCGGCCGCAGCCGCCGAAGTTACTGGCGCAAGCAAATCGAGGCTGAGCTGTTGCAGCGCGGCGCCTGCGCCAAGCCAACGGATGAACTGGTCTTTCCATTCGCCGAGCGCGTAGAGACCGATGAAGACCCAAGTTGCGTCCGTCGCCACGATCAGCAGCCGCCAGTAGGGGTGAGAGGCGCGCGCATTCAGTCGCTTGGCGGCAAAACGCACCAGCCAGCAAATGACGATCGACAGTACCACGCCGCTTGACTGAAGAATGGCGAAGATGTCGACGCTCTTGCCGAGTTCGGCTTGGGCCAGCGCCATGCGCGAATATTCGCGAACCGTATCGCCAAGGAAACCCCAGGCAGCATAATAGGCAAAGAACGGCAGGATCGCGGCTGCGGTAATCGCCAGGATCGGCTCGCGTTTTGTTTGGTCCGCTTCCTTTTTCGCTTTTTGTCTCAACGCCGCCACCGCCGGCATATGCGGCCGGAGCACCACGAACATCATGACCAGCACCATCAGCTTGGCGAGAATCACCAGCGACAGCATGACCATTCCGCCCAGCGGGAATTGGAGACCGATCGTCACGGCGCCCTGTAGCAACAGATCACGAGCGATCATACCGAGGCAGCCGACAAGCAATAGCTGCGGCCAGCACCGGACAAGAAACCGCGCGGTTAACGCCAGCGGCCGGTATATGTCAACAATCGTCGTGGTCATCGCGTCAGGTGGCTTTCGTGCTCCGGTCCTGGACTTTAAGACGTTGTTTCACCAACCGGTCCGCCTCCATTCCTGAAGACCGTTGCGATCAAATTCAAACCACACGGGTTTGGATTTGATCGGAGGTAACGCAAGTTTACCTGATCCGCCTCCCGGCTTGACCCGGTGGGCCCTGACCCAAAACCTGTGAACGAAGATCCGGAGGTTCCCAGCTTTGGAGAATAGCGGCCAAGATGACCGTCTTTCAGCCAAATCGGCAGCACCTGGTGACAGCATTTCTTCAAAAGCCCGTACTTTTGCAAGGCTTGTGCACTCACAAATTCAAAAGGAAAACTTAGGGGCGGGTTGTATTGGCGAAGGGAGTGGCCGTCGAAGAGCCACATTGGGCGCCGATGTCGGCAGGGTGAAGAGCTAGTCGGACAGCTTAGTAAAGTCGTGGCGGCGCGCGCGAACATGTGCCAGCAAATTCGTTTCATTGACGACCCCGGACAGAAAGAGAGTCAGCGTGGTCAAGGCCAGAGTCTGACCGTCTATCGAGGTGCTGTACCATTTAGCGTCGACAGCTATCTGGTCGACCACCCGCTGGCAGATCGCCCGATCTTCAGGTCTCAGGAACTGGCTTTGCGGTGCTCGTAGCATCTCGACGCCTTTAAGAGGGGAGTTACTGTGTCTCCCGCGCGACACAAATGCGTGGTCGCGGACAATGGACCGTAAACGCATTCAGACAGAAAATTGCCATTCATTTGAGTGGTGCACGCGAGGCCTTAGTCCAAGATGTCGCAAAATGCGAGACAACGCGCTTCGCTCTAGCGGGGACGGCCCAGCGGCTTGGTTGCGGGGGGGACTGGCAGCTGGAGGCCGCTGGGCCTGACCAGCGAGCCTTAAGGTGCTCGCCTGGCTGGCGAATACATGCGCTCAAGCTAATGGAATCGAAACATGCGAATGAACTATGTGGCGATAATTCCGCTGTGTAGAAGCCACAAGGTGCCCCGCAATGGGTCCATACATCTGGCACCGCAATTGCACGGTCAGGTGTGGGGAATGGGGTGGAGGCCCGTCGCTTCGCAAATGTAGCGGCGGGTCTTCTACATACCGGTCGCGTCCCAGCCTACGCACTCCCGTCCGTTTCGTGGCAGCATCCGGATGGCCGGCGCCGCTTGGGGGGTGGGGCAAGAACGCTTGGCGGGCGCCGGCCAGGCGGTTTGGAGTCCGCCGCCGTTGAATAGTACCGAACTCGGCAATTCAAATAATTCCATTCCATGTCAGCGATCGACGACGCTCAGTCCTTTGCATCGTCATCGTCTTGCACAGAGCCTTCGTTTTCATCTGCCGGCCTTTCTAACCCGGCCAGTTGCCGGTCGGCCATTTCTTTAGCGAGGCCCACCAAGGCATCGACCTCTTGCATCTGGTCCACGTGACCGCCATTGGCGACGCGTTTCCGGATCCTCTTCAGTTGGTCAGAGGTTCGTCGTAATATTTCGGCGATAGACGGCTTCTCGGCCACGCCTGCACCTCCTGCATCCCAACCCTTGAGACGAGCAAGCGTTCCGGCCCGAAACTTTTTACGGCAAAAGTCAACATTCAATCGACACGCTTTTAATCCGGGTCATGAAGTCCGCGCAATCCGTGGCGCAAGTTCGAGCGGCCCGGCAGCCTTATTGGGGGTGACCATCAGCAGGCCGCCGGGCCTAGACCGCCAGCGGGCTTAAGAGGAGGCGCTGTGCTGGCTGAGCAAAACCTGCGCTCAAGGCAACGGAGTAGCATCATTCGAACGAACACTTTCGTCCATCTGGATCTCGTTGTTTTTGATGCCGGCCTCGCCGCCGGCAGGTGAGGGGCGGGCGCCGCTGACTTCTTAGTTGCCCCCCGGGACCGCCGAACTTGACGCCGGCTGCTTCGAAAGCGGAACGGATCGCCACGACCTCCGGCATGTACGCACCACCTAAAATGCCGTGTCTTGCGGGCAGAGTTTACGTCTGCCCGCCTAAGTCCTTGGATGCGAGCCCGGCCTTTTTGAGCGAACCGAGGAAGAAATCGACGTCCTCTGGTCGAATGATCCGCCTCGCAACCTCCTGCCGGAGGTTCTTGATCAAACCTGGCGCGTGTTCTTCAAGCCAGACACGTTCGCGCCGGGCGTCCGCCTCATATCCGCCCTCGCCGAAAATCGCGGCCGCGATGGTGTGAAAGTTGGCATTGCCGGGAAACGTGGTTTTCCTGATCCACATGGCCGCCTGCGGATAATCGCCGCGAAAATAGGCGCAAAGGGCAAGCGCGGTCTCGTAATAGGCTAAGGGACCCGGGTTGCGCGTGTGAGCTTCCGCGACCAGCGGGCAGCCGTCGTCCCAGCCTCCTGAAAGCGCCAGCCGATATCCGTACTCGCCCATCAGTTCGGTGTCGTTGGGGTTGATGTCCAAGGCACGCTTGCCCACTAGCAGCGCCGCCTCGATCTCTTTGCTGAAATAGAGCGCGAACATTTCCGCCTGCAGGCCGCGGATGTTGAGCGGGTCCAGTTCCACGGCCCGCCTGGCCGCGGCAAGAGCGCGAGCGACCGAGGCCGAAGTCGCGGCTTCGTCGGAAGGAAAGAGGAATCGAATCTCGTCGATATAGGCCTGCGACAGCAGACCCCAGGCCGTGGCGTAGCCCGGGAAGCGCTCAACGGCCTTCTCCAGGCACGCACGCACCGCTGGAAGTGCCCTTTGATCGAGCTTTGCGCGGTAAGCGTAGAAGGAAAGCGTGCAGGAATAGGCAGCCCAATCGTCGGGAGGATTCAAGACGTTGAGCGAGGCGTCCGCCTGAAAAATCACGCCGTATGTCTGGGCCAGGCTCGTCGCCACTTTCTGTGCGATATTGGCCTCGGTATCGAGAAGCGCGGCGACTTTCGTCTCTCCATTATAACTGTCCGCCCACAGCACGGAGCCGTCTGCCCGGTTTATGAACCTAATCCGAAGCCGGAAGCCATCGGCCGACAGGTGGACGCTTCCCGCAAGAACAAAGCGCGACGGCGCGACCGAATTTTCGGGAGACTGAACGACGATGACGTCCTTGAACTTAGAGAGTTGCCCGACAATTTCCTGCGTCAATCCGCTCGCAATCGCCCTGGAGGCTTCCGTTCCTGAAAGATCCTCAAACGTCTCGACCAACAGTCGCGGAATCTCGGGCGAAGTCGGGCGAACGCCGCTCCTCGCCAATCCCAATGCCAGAACAGCCAATGCCGCGACGGTAGCCGCAAGAACCACCGTCAGCCATGATGCCTTCATCCATCGAGCAGGGGTCGGGACTTTTTCTGCCCACTCAACCGGCAAGGCCGGCTCAATGATCTCGGCGGGCGATCGCACCGAGAACGTTGGAACGTAACCGCCTTTCGGGATCGTGATGAGAATTGGATCGGCGTGTCCGGCAGTCAGGTAGTAACGTTCGAGCCCGCGCCGGAGGTGGCCAGCCTCGATCCGGACAATTGGATCCGTCTGCGGGTCGAAGGACATATCGCGGCCGAACACTTCGACAGCGATCGAATAGGCCTTGATGCGATCACCGCGACCCTCCAACGTCTCTTCCACCACATGGCTGAGGAAGCGGCGCTCGCGACCGGTTGCATCGAAGTCCGCACTGTTGAGGATCAGGGCAAGCTGGGCACGACAATCCTCTGGGGCGAGCCAATGCTCCCTCCCTGCGGCTGGTTCCGCCCGAATCACCTTGGTTCCCTCACCTGACGTTCTGGGAGGATTTACTCCCAGTTATATTTTCTTTTTTCGCCGGTTACCTCTCGTCGCGTAATCTATATGCGCGAGCCAGTTCTTGCAATACTCCTAGTAGTCTGAACGGATAACGTCCGGATGACGGCGACGATTTGTGCAGTGCAGCGGCGGACGACAACGGATCAATAGTCAGGCGGCCTCACCGGCAAGCGCAATTTGAATTTGCGATTTTATAGGGCTTGGTGCCCACCGCGCTCGCTATGGTTGTTCAGAAATTACCCTGTTGCCCACGTAACTTACATTCCGCAGCCACCTCCATGCGCTAGGCTACGGTGGTCCAGGGAAAACACGAATCTGCGCCATGAGGATGGACGACGAACCGGCTGATAGACAAAGAGCGGTCTCGGCGGCGGTACGTCGGTTCCCGCAGTTTGAATTGGCGATCCATCGGCTGATGGACCGAAGTGAGGGCTTTCAGGATATGTGCGAGGAACTTGCTGAGGCGGAACTCGCACTGTCGAGGATCGACAAGGTCCCGCCGGCATTGCGCGAGTCCAGACGAGCCGAATGGCAGGAACTGGTGGATCGGTTGGTTGGGGAAGTCGGAGCCGTGCTGCACGCGGACGCTGCCCGCAAATCGCGTGTCATTCCTTGGCCGCCACGGTGAGAGGCAAGAACTATTCGGGGGCTGACTTGGAATTTCTGTCTGGCAAGCGATCTCTACAAACTATGGCAGCCTTGCTCCCGGCCCTGCTTGTCGTCACCGTCGCGTCAGCCCAGGACGACACGCAGGAGCTCGCCAAGAAGTTATCCAATCCGATCGCCTCGCTGATCAGCGTGCCGATCCAGTTCAACTACGACAGCGGCTATGGCCCGAACGATGGTGACAAAGCCTATGTCAACGTGCAGCCGGTCATCCCGATCACGCTCAACGACAACTGGAACCTGATATCGCGCACCATCTTGCCGATTGCCTGGCAGCACGACATTGCAGGACCATCCGGCGACCAGTCCGGGCTCGGCGACATAAGCCAAAGCCTGTTCTTCTCGCCTTCCCAACTCACGGCGAGCGGGATCATCTGGGGTGTCGGCCCGGTGTTTCTGTTGCCCACTGCGACTGATCCGTTGCTTGGCGGGGAAAAATGGGGGGCGGGACCGACCGGCGTCGTCTTGAAGCAATTCGATGGCTGGACGGTCGGTATGCTGGCCAACCATATCTGGTCATTTGCAGGCGACAGCGAGCGCAGTGATATAAACTCCACGTTCCTGCAGCCTTTCGTCTCTTACACGACGAAGGACGCCTGGACCTTCACGCTCAATACCGAGAGTGCCTACAATTGGGAAGCGCATCAATGGTCGGTCCCGATCAATGTCCAGGTCTCGAAGCTGGTTGTGATCGACAAGCAGCCAATCAGCCTCTTCGCCGGTGTGCGATATTGGGCGGTAAGCCCCGATAGCGGACCCGACGGCTTCGGATTCCGCACCGGAATTAGCCTGCTGTTCCCGAAGTAGAGCCAAGAACAAATGACCCGCTGTCGACATGAAAGACGATTGGAATCCGATATCCATTAGCTGAGCAGCGCGAATGCATATACGGTCGCATCGGGACATGAAGTGAAAGACGGAAAGAGGGGACTTTATATGGGAATGATCCGAGCTCTCGTGTTGGCCTCGGCGGGAACAGCGGCAGCGCTGGTTGCGGTGCCGGCGATCGCCGCTGACGCTGCGACGCAACTTCCTGAAACCGCACCCGCGCCTGCTGAAGCCGCGCCAGTCTGGACCTTCACCGCAGAGCCCTATTTCTGGATGGCAGGTATGAAGGGCAGGGTCGGCGTCAGGGGCCTGTCGCCGGTAGATATCGACGTCGATTTCAGCCAGATTTTTGACCACATCGATTGGTCTCCCCCGCCGGTCATGCTTGCCGGTGAGGCGCGCAATGGCCGCTACGCTCTTTTCACTGACGTCATCTACCTGGGACTCGAGGCCGATGGCACGTCGGCCGGCCCGTTGGCTCTTTCGGCCGAGGTGGACATGAACACGGTGGTGTGGACCTTCGGCGGCTCCTATCGGGTCGTCGACAATGGCACCGCAACCTTGGACGTTTTGGCCGGCGGACGGCTCTGGTACCTGGATACGGATTTGACTGTTACTGGCCCTCTCGGCGTAAGGGAGGCCAGCGGCAGCAAGACTTGGGTCGACCCCATTATTGGTGTGGCCGGCGATGTTGCTCTCGGTAATGGATTCGGACTCCATGGCGAGGCGGATGTCGGTGGCTTCGGCCTTGGCGCCGACATCGATTGGCAAGTGCAGGGCACCCTTCAATACCGGTACAGTGATTCGGTCACGCTGGAAGCGGGCTATCGCTACCTTGCCGTAGACTACGAGGACGACGGATTTGTGTTTGACATTGCAATGCAGGGACCAATCATCGGCGCCAGATTTCGGTTCTGATTGGATTTGAGCCTGGGATTATTTCGAAACGGGAGAAGAGTTTGGGAAACTGTTTCGTGAGTCTGTCCAAAGTCAGGCGTATCAGCAACGTTTTGTTGGCGTCGGCGTTGGTTGGCCTGCTGTGGGGGTGCGCGTCCCGTCCGACGAATGTGCTGCTGCCCGTGGCCGATACCTCGCCTTCCTCCAGCAAGGTGGAGATGCTGGTCGCGACGACACGCAGTCGTTCCTCCAATCCGGCACAAATGTATACGGGCGAGCGCGGACTGGCCCCCTCGTTCGCGGAAATTACGGTTTCGATCCCTCCGGCATCGGTCCGCAAGGTTGGAGAGGTCGCATGGCCCAAGAAGCTGCCATCAAACCCGGCGACTGATTTCGCCGTCGTGCAGGCCCAAGAATTGACGCTCGAGACAGCGAAGGGGTGGCTTAGCGCCTCTGTCAGGAAGAGCCCGGATCACAGTGTCCTCGTCTTTATTCACGGATTCAACAATCGCTTTGAAGACTCGGTCTATCGCTTTGCGCAGATCGCGAAGGATACGGACACGCAGAGCGTCCCGATCCTGGTCACATGGCCCTCCCGAGGCAGTGCGCTGGCGTATGGCTACGATCGTGAGAGCACCAACTACACGCGAAACGCGCTCGAACTGCTGTTCCAGTATCTTGCACGCGATCCCGAAATCAAGGAAGTTTCGATCCTCGCCCATTCGATGGGCAACTGGCTTGCGTTGGAAGGCTTGCGCCAGATGGCCATCCGCAATGGCGGCCTTCCGGCGAAGTTCAAAAACGTCATGCTGGCCGCGCCAGACGTCGACGTCGATGTTTTTCGTACTCAGATTGCCGACATGGGCAAACAGCACCCGCAGTTCACCCTCTTTGTCTCGCAGGACGATCGCGCGCTCAAAGTTTCGCGACGGGTCTGGGGCGATATCCCCCGGCTCGGATCGATTGATCCGGAACAAGCTCCATACAAGGAAGAACTCGCCAGCAACAACATAACCGTCATCGATCTGACCAAAGTTAAATCCGGCGATCGTTTGCATCACGGCAAGTTCGCCTCGTCACCGCAGGTCGTGCAACTGATCGGGGCGCGAATGGCCGGCGGCCAGACGTTGACCGACAACAGGATAGGCCTGGGCGACACGATCATTCACGCAACGACCGGTGTGGCGGCAGCGGCGGGCAGCGCCGCAGGGTTGGTGATTGCAGCACCTGTTGCAGCGGTCGATCAAAACAGCAGAGAGAATTTAGGCAATCACATCGGCGCCTTGACGGGTTCCCAGACCAGCCAGAAATCGAGCGCTGGTGACAAGAATTGCGCCCTGCCAGCACCATCCGCGAAGAAGTGCAAGTCATAGTGCTTTGAAGGGGCACCCCCAGATCTATGTCGCCGGACGACAAAACTGGGAGACAACGCGATGAAACTCAGTCGACGCTATTCTATTTCTCGGCGCTAGCTCTTGGGGGTCCATCACTTGGCTCCAGAAGCGCGCAGGCTGCTGAAACCCTACACCTGGCTTTCCGATGGTTGGATAACTACCGCGTCCTTCACACCTATTTCGTGAACACCAAGAGCCCGGAGTACAAGGCGCCTTGGAACCAACTCGCCCGGTCCGCGCGTCTGCACCCCGACGCCATAAATGCACGGATTCCAGGACACCGGCGCGAATGCTCAGAATGGGTCAATGTTGCTGAAAAAGTCCGCGACTAAGCCAAGCCAAGTGGGACGCTTGCCGCAACCGCGCCCAGCGGAACCATGGTGCTCCGCGTCAGCCAAGACATACACCGCGCCCGGTGCCCGACTAAGCGTCGGGTGGAACAGAATTGCCAATTCTGTTTCAAACGCCAACCTTGCGTTCCGGACCCAAGAAAGGCAACTGAGTGGTCAGAGCGGAGTCACTGCATGAGGCACTTGTGGCCCATTGCCATTGCCTTGTAAGTCCCCTTCAGATCGACGACAAAGGCCCCCTTGGTTTCCGGAAACACGGTCATTTTATATTTCTTCGCTACGTCGCGCTTGAACTTCGGGTC
>NZ_RZTI01000239.1:0-4047 GCF_003997275.1 Mesorhizobium sp. M6A.T.Ce.TU.002.03.1.1 | reverse complement strand
CGCCGTAGCGCCGCGACAGGCCGGAAATAGTCTCGCCATCCCTGACGATGATCTCGGTGGCACGCGCTTCGCTGCCTGCCGTCGCCATGCGCGGAGCGTCAGGCTGTGCGTCCTTGAACGGCTTTGCCACTGTCCCGGTTGCAGTCCGGTCGACCTGGGGGGCGGCTGGCGCCGAAGCGGTGCGGGCCGGCGCCAACGCGGGGGCTGGCTGCGACTGGCTGACCGGCGGCAATTGCTGTGTCGTAACCGGTTCGAGGCTTGAGCGGCTGACCGACTGGGTATGGCTGCCGTCGAGCGGCGCGGCCGAGACCGGGGCATCGCCGGGATAAGGCTGGGCGGCATCCTGCTTGTCGATGATGGTGCGCTGGTTGTTGGTCGAGGACGTGAAGACGTCATCGACGCTGTTGAACCGCGAGACCTGGGAACTGCATCCCGCCGCGGTGCTCGCAACCATAAGGACAGCGAAACCACGCGCCAGGTTGCGTCCGTTTGCCTTCAAAATACTGAATTGCATCGCTTTTACCCGCAGATACCCGGTACAGACTGACCGTGATTAAAGCGCGTTAATGTTACTGGTCGGTTAAACCTCTAGAATCAGACGCAAATTTTCTTAAAATATTTAAGGCTGAACCTGGTCGGGTTGAGATTCAGGTCGAGCCGAGTCGGAGACGGGCGCGACGCGACCAGACAGGTCGGTTGCGGGCATCACCTGAATACCGACAGATCCTAGATGACCGCGGCTACGCTGCGCAGGATCGGCTGCAGGCGGACGAGGCCGATGTCCTCACGTTCGAATCGGCTGCCGACCTTGGTCAGTTTGGCCAGCACCTGCTCGCCCTCCTCGGGTCCGATCGGTGCGATGACGATGCCGCCGCTCGACAATTGATCG
Organism: Mesorhizobium sp. M6A.T.Ce.TU.002.03.1.1; assembly: GCF_003997275.1. Taxonomy (NCBI): domain Bacteria; kingdom Pseudomonadati; phylum Pseudomonadota; class Alphaproteobacteria; order Hyphomicrobiales; family Phyllobacteriaceae; genus Mesorhizobium; species Mesorhizobium sp. M6A.T.Ce.TU.002.03.1.1. Next base: position 3,158 of record NZ_RZTI01000239.1, on the reverse strand, counting down.
AGCAGGAAGCGCGGCAGGCTGTCGAAGGCCACCCATGCGACGATGCGGTCGAACGGCGCCTCATTGGCTAGTCCGTTGGAGCCGTCCGCTTGGCGCACGATGACATTGCCGATTCCGAGCGCCTCGAAGCGCTGTTTGGCCTGCTCGGCCAGCGTCTTGTAGCGGTCGATGGTGACGACCCGCGCGGCAAGCCGCGACATCACCCCCGCCGTGTAGCCTGACCCGGTACCGATCTCGAGCACGCGGTTGCCCGGCTCGATGGCAAGCGCTGCGATCACCGCTGCTTGCAGATCAGCGCCCTCGATCGCCTCGCCGCATTCGATCGGCAGCATCCGGTCCGACCAGGCGATCGGATGGAACTGCGCGGAAAGGAAGCCGCGCCGCGGCGTCGCCTCGAAGGCGGCGATCAGCGCCTTCGGCACGACGCCCTTGCCACGCAAGCGGAGCAGGAACGCGGCGAAGCCTTCCCGGTCGTCGACCGTCGGACCGTGGTTCAGGTTCATGCGAGCGCCTTGGTCAGTTGATCTCGGATTTCATGAGCGGTGAGATCGAGCTGCAGCGGCGTCACCGACACCAGTCGGTTGCGCAAGGCATAGAGGTCGGTGCCTTGCTTGCCCTCGACCGGCTCGCGGCCGAAGCGCAGCCAATAATAGGGAAGCCCGCGGCCGTCGCGGCGCTCGTCGACCCACAGGCTGTGGACGAGCTTGCCTTGCGAGGTGACCACCGTGCCGGCGACCTCTTCTGGCGCGCAATTGGGAAAATTGACGTTGAGCAGCACGCCGTCCGGCAGGGGCATGGCGACAAGCTTTTTGAGTAGCGCCGGTGCCAGCGCCTCGGTGGTCTCGTAGGGAACGACGCGATCCTCGCCGACGTAGGAATAGGCCTGGCTGAGCGCGATCGAGCGCACGCCGAGCAACGCGCCTTCCATAGCGCCGGCGACGGTGCCCGAATAGGTGACGTCGTCGGCGATGTTGGCGCCGGAATTGACGCCGGACAGGATCAGGTCGGGTGCTGCGGGCAGGATCTTCTTCACGCCCATGATGACGCAATCGGTCGGCGTGCCACGCACGGCAAAGTGTTTTTCGCCGATCTTCCTCAGGCGCAGCGGCTCCGAGATCGACAGCGAATGCGCATAGCCGGACTGGTCCTGCTCCGGCGCCACCACCCAGACATCGTCCGACAGCGTCCGGGCGACGCGTTCAAGCGATGCGAGGCCTTCGGCATGGATGCCGTCATCATTGGTCAGGAGGATGCGCATTATTTCGATTCGATCTTTTCCAGACCGCCCATGTAAGGCCGAAGCGCTTCAGGAATGGTTACGCTGCCATCCTCATTCTGATAGTTTTCGATGACGGCAATAAGAGCGCGGCCGAGGGCGGTGCCGGAGCCGTTCAGCGTGTGGACGAAGCGGTTGCCCTTGCCGTCCTTGTCCTTGTAGCGGGCGTCCATGCGCCGCGCCTGGAAATCGCCGCACACCGAGCAGGACGAAATCTCGCGATAGGCGTTCTGGCCCGGCAGCCAGACCTCGATGTCGTGGGTCTTGCGCGCGCCAAAGCCCATATCGCCGGTGCATAGCGTCATGGTGCGGAACGGCAATTCCAGCCGTTTCAACACCGCTTCAGCGCATTCGGTCATCCGCTCGTGCTCGGCGAGCGACGATTCCTGATCGGTGATCGAGACCAGCTCGACCTTGTAGAACTGGTGCTGGCGCAGCATGCCGCGCGTGTCGCGCCCGGCCGAGCCGGCTTCCGAGCGGAAGCACGGCGTCAACGCAGTGTATCGCAGCGGCAGCTTTTCATGCGCCGTGATTTCCTCGCGAACGAGGTTGGTCAGCGGCACTTCGGCGGTGGGGATGAGGAAGTAAGTCTTGTCGCCCGCAAACTCTACTAGGGCGTTTAGCCCAGCGGCAAATTCTTGTGCCTTAATTTTCCTTTTCTCATCCTCATCCAACATCATCAAATCGACGGGAGTCGCTTTGATAGCGCCGCTTTCAAGCAGCTGTTTTACGATTTGGCCTTTCGCGTCATCGGTGAACGCACGCTGTGTCGCAAAAAGATCTTCTTCAAATTTCGGAAGCTGCCCTGTCCCAAACATCGTTTGGCGATTCACCATCAGCGGCGGCTGGATCTCTACGTAGCCGTGCTCGGTCGTGTGCAGGTCGAGCATGAACTGGCCGAGCGCGCGCTCCATCCGCGCCAGCCCGTTCTTCAGCACAGTGAAGCGCGAGCCCGACAGTTTCGCGGCCCGCTCGAAATCCATCATGCCGAGCGCTTCGCCGATCTCGAAATGCTCCTTCACCCAGTTCGGACGGGTTGGCACCTTGCCGACGATGCGCTTGACGACATTGTCGTCCTCGTTCTTGCCGACCGGCACGTCGTCGAGCGGCACATTGGGCAGCACGGCCAATGCGTCATTCAGCGCCTTGTCGAGTTCGCGTTCGCGCGCCTCGCCGTTCTGGATGAAAGCCTTGATCTCGCCGACTTCGGCTTTGAGCTTTTCGGCAAGGGCGGCGTCGCCCGAACGCATCGCGTTGCCGATCTCCTTCGAGGCGGCGTTACGGCGCTCCTGCCTGGTTTGAAGCTCGGTCAGATGCTCGCGTCGCGCCTCGTCGCTGGCGATCAGATCATCGACCGTGGACTGCGCGTCCTCAGCTGACCAGGAGCGCTTCTTGAGCGCCTCGACAAGGGCCTTCGGATTGTCGCGAATCCATTTGATGTCGAGCATGGTTTGATCGTCCTCGGCGGGCATGTCGCCCAAAAGTGCACAGCGGTTTTGGGACAACGACATGCCCAAAACAAAGACCTAAAACGCATCGCGTTTTAGGCCAGAGGGCGTAAACCGCATCCTTGACCGATGCAAGATGTGAAGATCGAGTTCCTTCGCGCCCCCCCTCTGTCCTGCCGGACATCTCCCCCACGGGTGGGGAGATTGGCTGTCATCATGACCTTCGCTAATCTCCGGATTCCAAGAAGTGAGCCGTCGGGCAAAGCTGCCAATCTCCCTCCTTGTGGGGGAGATGTCCGGCAGGACAGAGGGGGGCGCTGTCCCGCAAACCTTGATTAAGGCCTCCGGCCAGCCTACGTCGAAGGCGCGTCCGCGGGCTTTTCGGCCACCTCTTCTGCGGCCTCCCGCTTCTCGCGCGCCAGACGTTCCCGTTC
>NZ_RZTI01000238.1:0-4101 GCF_003997275.1 Mesorhizobium sp. M6A.T.Ce.TU.002.03.1.1 | reverse complement strand
GTGGTGGACTATGTCTACCGCATCGACGCCTTGCCGGCGCCCGGCACCGAAAAGACCGCATCGAGCTATGCCCAGGTCGCCGGCGGCGGCTTCAACATGATGGTCGCGGCCAGCCGCACCGGGATGAAGGTCGCCTTCGGCGGCCAGCTCGGCAGCGGGCCGAATGGCGATTTCCTGCGGGCCGCCTTCGCCGCCGAAGACATCGCAACGCTGACGCCACCATCGCCAGTGATGGATAGCGGCAATTGCGTCGCCATGATCAGCGGCGACGCCGAGCGCACCTTCGTGTCGTGGCCTGGCGCCGAGAGCATGCTCAATCTCGACATGATGGCGTCTGTCCGGGTTGCGCCGGGGGACTGGGTGTTCGCCTCCGGCTACACGCTGAGCTATCCCGGCAGCCGCGATGCGCTGGCCGACTGGATCGAGGCGCTGCCGGCGGAAATTCCCTTCGTCTTCGATCCGACGCCGGTCATATCAGACATTCCGCGCGCCATTCTCGATCGGGTGCTTGCGCGCACGAGCTGGCTGAGCTGCAACACCGCCGAAGCGGTCGAGATCGCCGGTGCCGGCGATGTCGAGGCCATTGCCGCCGGGCTTCTTTCTAATCATTGCCCGAGCGCCGACGGGGTCATCATCCGCGCCGGGGCAAAAGGCTGCTTCGTGCGGCTGGCAGACGGTAGCAGGCAGGCCGTGCCCAGCTTCAAGGTCGCCGCCGTCGACACCAATGGCGCCGGCGACACGCATATCGGCGCCTTCGTCAGCGCACTGTCGCGCGGCGTGCCGCCCTTCGAGGCGGCAAGTTACGCCAATGCGGCGGCGGCGCTCTCGGTCACCCGCCATGGCGGGTCGTCCGCGCCGACCGACCAGGAGATCCAGACATTCCTCAGCCATGACGATCGAATGACGACCGTGCACGGCCGGGAGCAAGAGGCCTGACAGCCTAAAGACGTAACAAGCCCCGCCAACCGGGCAAACAATGAGAGGAACGAACATGCGCATGCCCAAACTGACTGCTTTCCTGACGGCGACTGCCGTCGTCACCTCCGTATACACGCTGGCCGCCACTGCCGCCGAAGTGCATGTGCTCAACTGGAAGGGCTACGGGGCCGATGAGCCCTGGGCCATCGCGGCCTTCGAGAAGGCGACCGGCAACAAGGTCGTCAACGACTTCTTCAATTCCGAACAGGAAATGCTGACCAAGCTCAGGACCAATCCCGGCCTCTACGACGTCGTCATGATCAACGCCGCCTTCAACGACCAGGCCATGGCGGAAAAACTGATCCAGCCGATCGATGTTTCGAAGATCCCCAACTATGCCGACATCAGCCCGGACAAGGCAGGCTCGCCCATGCTCGCCCGCGACGGCAAGGTCTATGGCGTGCCATGGGTGTGGGGCTTGACCGCGCTCGCCATCAACGAAAAGGCCTTCGAGACGCCGCCGACCAGCATTACCGAAATGTGGAACGAGGCCCATAAGGGTCGCGTGGTCATTCGCGACGACGCTGTCGAAGCGGTCCAATTCGGCGCCATCGCCACCGGCCAGAACATCAACGACATCAAGGACATGGAAGCGGTCAAGGCGAAGCTGACCTCGCTGATGCCGCAGATCAAGACATTCTGGAGTTCTGAGAACGACTGGAACCAGATGGTCGCCTCCAACCAAATCGACATCGGCACCTATTGGAGCGGCTCGGCCGACCGCGCCAAGACGCATTTCAAGCTGCCGGTCGCGTTGGTCATCCCGCAGGAAGGCGCCGTCGCCTGGCTCGACGCCTTTTCCATTCCAGTCGGCTCCAAGAACGTCGCCGGCGCCGAGGCCTTCATCAACTACATGATCGATCCGTCCTTCTATGTCGAATGGGTCACCAAGGTCGGCGCGCCGGTCTCGGCCAATACCAAGGCGGTCGCAGCCCTTCCGGAAGATGCTTTCAACCGCAAGGTGATGGGGGATCCCGATGTGGCCAAGCGCATCCAGTTCCAGGCGCCGATCACCGATGCGCAGCGCGAAGCCTATCTGGCGCTATGGCAGGAACTGAAGGTGAATGTGAAGTAGCGGCCGGCTTTTCGGGGAGGAGGGCATATGGCTGGACAGGTCGCGAGCGGTTCGAGGGGCGGATTGCGATCGGCTTTGCCCCTGCTCCTGCCTGCCTATCTCTGGCTGACGGTGGCGATTTTCCTGCCGCTGTCGGCCATGGTCTTCTTTTCCTTCATGACCGAACTGCCGCTGTCGGGCAAGGCGTGGGCGTTCACGCTGGAGAACTACACCACCTTCTTCTCGCAAGGGCTCTACTGGACGCTGCTGCTGGCCTCGCTCCGGCTCGGGCTCGAGGTGACGCTGTGGTGCGTCTTCATCGGCTATCCCGCGGCCTATGTGCTGGCCAAGGTGCTGAAGGGACGCAGCCGCGAGGCGATCTTCCTGCTTGTCATCCTGCCGTTCTGGTCGAACGGGCTGGTGCGCATCTTCTCATGGGCGATGGTGCTGCGCGAAGGCGGCATTCTCGACACCGCGCTCAACGCCGTGCTGCCGTTCAAGATCAACATCGACCTGATGTATTCCTATCCGGCCGTCATCATCGGCCTGGTGCACTCCTACGTGCCCTACATGGTGCTGACCTGTTACCTCACGCTGCAGGCCATCGATGACTCGCTGATCGAGGCAGGGCGCTCGCTCGGCGCCTCGCGGCTGCAAATGCTGAGACGGGTGATCATCCCGCTGTCCATGCCGGGGCTGGTCGCCGGAGCGGCGCTGATCTTCGTGCCCGTCGTCGGCTCGTTCATGGAGCCGCGTATCCTAGGCGGGCGCACCGGCACCTTCTACGGCACGGTCATCGAGGACCAGTTCGTTGCCGTCTTCAACTGGCCGCTGGGTGCAGCACTCTCCTTCATCCTGTTGGCCGTCGTGCTGGTCATCCTGGCATTGGCGTCGCCGGTGCTGCGGAGGGCTGCGTGATGGCAACGACCCGTATCCTGGAATGGCTCGGCCGGCTCTACATCTGGGTGCTGCTCGCCTTCCTCTACCTCCCGATCATCATCATGGCGCTGATGTCGTTCAACGTCTCGCCCTTCTATCAACTGCCGTTCGAATGGACGAAAGAGTGGTACGCCTCGTTGTGGCAGAATGATCAGTTGATCTCGGCCACCTGGAACAGCCTCGAAATTGCGATCATCACCACCATCATCTGCGTCGTGCTCGGCTCGGCGGCGTCGCTAGCGCTTTTCCGCTACGAATTTCGCGGCAAGAAATTCCTGCAAGCGCTGCTGTTTCCGCCGATCGCCATTCCGTGGCTGATCACCGGCACGGCGATGCTGATCTTCTTCTTCGGCGTTGGTATCGGGCGGGGTCTGTTTGCAATCCTGCTCGGCCATGTGGCGCTGGCGCTGCCCTATGTGATCGTCGTCGTCTCGGCCCGGCTGCAGACGTTTGCGCCGGAACTCGAAGAGGCGGCGCGGTCGCTCGGCGCCAACCAATGGCAGGTAACTTCGCGCGTGACGCTGCCGTGGATCATGCCGGGGGTCATCGCCGGCGGGCTGTTCGCCTTCGCCGTGTCGTTCGACCAGTTCGTGGTGTCCTATTTCCTGTCGACGCCGGGCCAGACGACGCTGCCGGTCGAAATCTACGCCGCGATCCGCAAGGGTTTCACGCCCGAGATCAACGCGGTCTCGACGATCATCATCGTCGTCTCGATGGCGCTGATGCTGCTCACGGCACGGTTCTTCAAATTCGGCGGAGAAAAATAATGGCCGGCGTGCAGGTATCGAATTTGTCGCGCAGTTTCGGCGCGCACAAGGCGCTGGATGACGTCTCCATCGACTTCGCCGACGGCGGCTTCTATGCGCTGCTCGGGCCGTCGGGCAGCGGCAAGACCACGCTCTTGCGCCAGATCGCCGGCTTCGATTTTCCCGACTCCGGCCGCATCGCCATTGGCGGCGAGAGCGTCGAGCGGGTGCCGGTCGAGAAGCGGCGCATCGGCATGGTGTTCCAGAACTATGCGCTGTTTCCCAATATGAGCGTTGCCGACAATGTCGCCTTCGGCCTGTCGGTGCGTGGCGAGGCCAAGGCTATTATCGCCAGCGAGGTGCAGCGCGCGCTCGACCTGGTGC
>NZ_RZTI01000237.1:0-4110 GCF_003997275.1 Mesorhizobium sp. M6A.T.Ce.TU.002.03.1.1 | reverse complement strand
GCTTTCAGGCGTCGCCGGCATGGTCCGCCAGGCCGGGCTGAAGCTTTCGGCCATAGCCGTCTCGCCTTCGGTCGACCGGCAGTCGACGCCGCCGGGCAGCGCATGGCCTGAATGCCCGCCGCTCGAAGACATCTATTCTGCCGCCCGCCGCGCCTTTCCCGATATCCGCCTCGGTGGCGGCATGTTCAGCTATTTCACTGAGTTGAACCGTAAGCGCGTCCCGGCCGGCCAGCTCGATTTCGTCACCCATTGCACCTGCCCGATCGTGCACGCCGCCGACGATCTCAGCGTCATGCAATCGTTGGAGGCGCTGCCTTTCATCACCGCCTCGACGCGGGCGATCTTCGGGCCAACACCCTACCGGATCGGCCCGTCGACCATCGCCATGCGCCAGAACCCCTATGGCGGCGCGACCAAGGCCAATCTGCAAGGTCAGCGCATCGCCATGGCCGACCGCGATCCACGCCATGCAGGCCAGTTCGGAGCTGCTTGGACAATCGGCTATGCGGCGCGTGTCGCGCCGGCCGGGCTGGAGATGCTCACGCTTTGCAGCTTCACCGGACCATTTGGCGTGCTGGCGGCATCCGGGGAACCTGTCGGCGAAGATGAACCCCGGCCGATCTTCCAGTCCGTGCAGGGGCTTTGCCAACTGGCCGGCTTCAGGCACGTAGCGGCGAGGACGAGCGATGAGACGCGGGTGCTCACGCTGGCAGCCCGTTCTGCCTCGGGCAAGACCGTCATGTGGCTAGCGAACCTGACGGCGAGCGAAGTGACGGTCGATATTTCCGGGTTCGAACGACGCCACCTTGTGATGACGCCTTACGCGATCACTCGGATCGGGTGATCAGTTGCCGGAATTCATCACATAGAGCGCGCGCGAGCGCTCGAGGTGCTTGATCATTGCCTTCTCGGCGCCGTCCGCATCCTTCTGCTCGATGCGCCCGATGATCTCTTCATGCTCGGTCAGCGTGAACTTTTCCTTGCCGGTCCAGATCAGCATTTCGGTATGATATTCCTTCAGCCAGCCCAGCATCGCTTCGCTGACCGCGACGTAGATCGGGTTGCCGGATATTGCCGCGATCTGGGTATGAAACTTCATGTCGGCCGATATGAAGGCCTCGGAATCGCCGCGAAAGCTCCGCTGTTCGGCAACGGTTGCGCGCAACCGCTGAACGTCCTCGGCAGTGGCTTTTTCTGCGGCTTCCCTGACCATGCCGCGCTCGAAGAAGATGCGCGCGTTCTTGAGGTGCTCCAGCGTGTCCTTCGACGACGACAGGATGATCTTGGCCGCGCCGTCGACCTGTTTGATGATAGACTTGGCGGTCAGCTGAAGCACTTTCGCCCGCTCGCCATGCGAGATCGCCACGAGACCCATATTGCTCAACGCCTGCATCGCTTCGCGGATCGCCGGCCTGCCGACCTCGAAGCGCTCCATCAGCTCGCGCTCCGACGGCATGTCATCGCCCGGCTGCAATTCGCCGCTGGTGATCAAGCGCTTCAGTCTCAAAAATACTTCGTCGGAAAGCTTGCGCCGGACGATCGGCTCCGAACGGTTCATCGTCGCGAATCACTCCTTTGACCGGTGTCTGTTTAGCATTGTCGCCACGATTCCCGGAATGCCTGCCCAAGCGGATATCGCTTGCAATACTTATGTACTCATTATACCAGATTTCAAAGATCAGGGAACTTTTTTCGAACTATGATCACCCTCACCTATCGCATCGAGACCTCGGCTAGCATCGAGGCGTTGGCGGCCAAGATCGCCAGCGACCAGTCGACCGGAACCTTCGTCGCGCTGGCCGGCGAGACCGAAGAGCTCAAGGCCCGGGTGGCGGCGCGCGTCCTGGCGATACGGCCTCTGCCGGACGGCGATCGCCCGTCCCTCCCCGAGGCCAGCGACGGACCCTTCAAGCGCGCCGATGTCGACATCGCGTTTCCGCTCGATGCCATCGGCACCGACCTTTCGGCGCTGATGACCATCGCCATCGGCGGCGCCTTTTCGATCAAGGGGCTGTCCGGCATTCGCATCGTCGATCTGAAGCTGCCGGAGGAATACAGGGGCGCGCATCCAGGTCCGCAATTCGGCGTCAAAGGCAGCCGCCGGCTGACCGGTGTCACCGATCGCCCGATCATCGGGACGATCGTCAAGCCGGCGCTTGGATTGCGCCCGCACGAGACGGCCTCAATGGTGGATGAGCTGATCGCCGCCGGCGTCGATTTCATCAAGGACGACGAGAAGCTGATGAGCCCGGCCTATTCGGCTCTGTCGGAACGGGTCAAGGCAATCATGCCGCTGGTCCTCGACCACGAGCAGAAGACCGGCAAAAAGGTCATGTATGCCTTCGGCATCTCGCATGCCGACCCCGACGAGATGATGCGAAACCACGATCTGGTGGCGAAGGCCGGCGGCAATTGCGCCGTGGTCAACATCAACTCCGTCGGCTTCGGCGGCATGGCCTTCCTCAGAAAGCGCTCCAGCCTGGTGATCCACGCCCACCGCAACGGCTGGGACATTCTCACCCGCCACCCCGGCCTCGGCATGGACTTCAAGGTCTGGCAGCAATTCTGGCGGCTGCTCGGCGTCGATCAGTTCCAGATCAACGGCATCGCCTCGAAATACTGGGAGCCGGACTGGTCCTTCGTCGAGTCCTTCAGGGCGGTGACCACCCCGATCTTTTCGCCTGATGATTGCGCGCTACCGGTGGCCGGCTCCGGCCAGTGGGGCGGACAGGCCCCCGAAACCTTTGAGCGAACCGGCCGAACGGTCGATCTTCTCTATCTCTGCGGCGGCGGCATCGTCAGCCATCCAGACGGGCCGGGTGCCGGCGTCCGCGCCGTGCAGCAAGCCTGGCAGGCGGCGGTCGATGGCATCCCGCTGGCGGAGTTCGCCCTGACCCATCCCGAATTGGCTCGGTCGATCGAGAAATTCGGCGACGGCAAAGCGGCCTGAGCAGCGACGCTATGCAAAACCTGCTTCTCAGTTATTATGGCGACGACCTCACCGGCTCGACCGACGTCATGGAGGCGCTTGAGCTCGGCGGTATGCCGACCGTGCTGTTCATGCACCAGCCGGACGAGGCCCTGCTTTCGCAGTTCAGGCATTGCCGTGCCATCGGCCTCGCCGGCACCAGCCGAAGCGAGACGCCGCAGTGGATGGACACGCATCTGCGGGGCGCCTTCGCCTGGCTGAAGACCCTGAACGCCGATATCTGCCACTACAAGGTCTGCTCGACCTTCGATTCCAGCCCGGCGATCGGCAGCATCGGCCGGGCCATCGAGATCGGCCGCTCGGTTTTCAGCCAAGCCAGCGTGCCGCTGGTGGTCGGCGCGCCGCAGCTCAAGCGCTACACCGCCTTCGGCCATCTGTTTGCGGCCTACCGCGAAAAATATTTCCGTATCGATCGCCATCCCGTGATGAGCCGCCACCCGACCACGCCGATGGATGAGTCGGACCTGCTGATCCATCTGTCGCGCCAGACGGATCTCAGCTCGGGCCTGGTCGACCTAGCGACGCTGCAGTCGGCGTTCCGCTCGGAAGCGTTCGATCGCCTGATCGAGAATGGCAGCGATATCGTGCTCTTGGATGTCGACAGCCGCGAGACTCAGGCGCTTGCGGGCAAGGAGATATGGCGCGTTCGCAGGCCTGGCGGCACTTTCGTCGTCGGCTCTTCGGGCATCGAATATGCGCTGCTGGCTGAATGGGCGTCTGACGGGATTGTCCGTGCCGAGCCCGGCTTTTCGCCCCCGGGTGCGGCCGACCGGATCGCGGTGGTCTCGGGCAGTTGCTCGCCGACAACGGAGCGGCAGATACGGCATGCTTTGACGGACGGTTTCGACGGGATCGAGGTGGATCCTATCGAACTGGTTTCCGAAGCCTCCAGCGACGCGATTGCGCGCGCGGTCTTCACCGGACGCGCCAGCCTGGAAGCCGGGCGCAGCGTCGTCCTCTATACGGCGCTTGGACCAACAGCCGACCGTGGCGCCGAAATCGACCGGCAGGAAGGCGCCCGCCATAAGCTTGGCCGCGGCCTCGGCGAACTTCTTCGCAAGCTGACGATCGAGCAGAAATTGCAGCGCGTGGTCATCGCCGGCGGCGACACGTCGAGCCAC
>NZ_RZTI01000236.1:0-4130 GCF_003997275.1 Mesorhizobium sp. M6A.T.Ce.TU.002.03.1.1 | reverse complement strand
TATAGTTTCTTTGACAGAGAATGCGAAAACGAAACGATAATTTGGTTGAGCGTTTCTAACGTTCGGCGCTTTTGCACTTGTCGCCTGAGGCAGGATACCGGGCTGCGGCCCGCTTGTCCCTGGCTAGAGGCAAGCGGGCAACTCTGATAGGGAATTTCCGGCACGGATTTGGGCGGGATGGGCGATGTCGGGCGCAGTCGGCAATGGCGATTGAAATAAAAGAACTCGCGATCACCTATTATCCCATCCCGAAGAGTGGCAGCAGCAGCGTCAAATATGCGCTTATGGCGCTCGACGGAAAGGAAGGCTCGCTCTCCGGGTTCGACCCCGACAATGACGTTCACGGCCATTTGGGGACAAACTACGTCGACCCTTTCTTTCCCACATATGACGGACACAAGGGCCGGTTCACGATCGTCCGCGATCCCCTGGAGCGGCTTCTCTCCGCCTATTCCAGCAGGATCTCCGACACTCGGGTTCTGACCAGACCGGACGTGGATAAGGAGAAGCTTGAAAGGCTCGGCATTCCGGTCGATCCGGACTTCGATACGTTCATTTTCAACATCGAGAAATACTGCGCCTGCTCCTGGGAGATCCAGTTCCACGTGGCGTCGCCGCGCTATTTTACCGGCTGCAGCCTGTTCCTCTTCGAACATGTCTTCAAATTCGAGCAGATGGACAGAGTGGAGGCGTTTCTATCCTCTGTAAGCGGACGGGTATTCGACCTGCCACGGCTGCAGGTCGGCGGCGGGAAAATCAGCCCTTCGGACCTGTCGCCGGCGGCGTTGGCCAAGGCGATGCGGTTTTGCCGCTACGACTATGGATTTCTCGTCGATTACTACGATCCGCAAAAATGGGGAGGCATTCCTGAAGGCGATGCCGATGATCCCTCGACGCTGCATGTTTTCGGCGATCCGGGAGCCTTGCGCGATGGCCGGATCATCTACCCCCGAACACCGCGCAATCTCTTTCGCTTCATGTCCAAGCGCTCGCTTATCGAGCCGAGGATAATTCTCTAGCTGCCGGTCTGTGCCGGTTATCCGTCAGCACCTTCGGCGTTCACCACATGCTCTTCGAATTGGGGCAGGTCGTCGGTGATTGCGAACCACTTCGCCTTGGAGCCGACAAAGATGTGATGCGTCGGGCGGATAGCCGGCTCGTCGACGAGGGTTCCCATGGCGACGTGCACGAAAGCGCCGTCGCGGACGACCGAATAGAGCAATGAGCCGCAGGTCTTGCAATGGGTGTCATGGACGGTCTCCTCGCCGAAGATCAGGAGATTGTCCTCGCCTTTGGTCAGGCTCAGCCTCTCACGCTCGATGCCGGCAAACGGCTTGAAGGCGGAACCGGTGGTGCGCCGGCAGTTCGAGCAGTGGCAATTCGCAGCGTAGATGAACTCGTCGGCCACGGCGTATTGCACGGCGCCGCACAGGCACTTTCCGGCAAGCATGCGGTTGCCGGCATTCTCCTGGCTTGTCACGGGCTTCTCCATTTTAGCGGTGACCAGCTTGAACTAAGCGACCACGGTCAGCCGGCGCCTGCGCTCGTCGAGCGACACGATGGTCAGCCCGCTGGCCACCACCAGAAGAATGCCGCCGATCGCCAGCGCGTTCGGGAATTGCTGGAACACCACCAGACCCGAAATAACCGCCCAGACCGTGAAGCAGTAGTAGAACGGCGCCACCACGCCGGTTAGCCCGACGCGATAGGCCATGAAGATGAAGAAGTGGCCGAAGATCAGGAACAACCCGGCCCCGGCCATCAGCAGCAGATGATGCGTCTCGGGCATCACCCAACGCTCCGACACCAAATGCGCGACGCCTGAGCCGACCAGCACCACCACCACCGCGGAAATAGCGACGATCATTCCAGGCACGTCGGCGGCGACCCGCCGCCCGGCGAGATCGCGCGCGGCGGCGAATGCCGCGTTGCCGAGCGCCAGCGAGGCGTAGACCGAGATACCCTGCATGGTCGGCTGCGCCACCATCACCGCTCCGATGAAGCCGAGCCCGATCAGCGCCATGCGCAGCCCCCCGATCCGTTCGCGAAACAGGACAGAGGAGCCAATCAGCATGAGCAGGGGAGTGATCTGCCCCAAGGCGGTCGAATCGGCGATCTGCATGTTGGCGAGCGCCACCACGTAGCAAAGGATTGCCGCCAGCTCGAACAGGTTTCTCCGCAACACTCTTCTTTCGAGGATTAGCGGGATCTGCTTGGCGTAGCCCAGCGCAAACAGCAACGGGATGCCCCACAGCGTCGCCGCCGTCCCGCGTAGAAACAGCACCTCATAGGGTGGCAGCCCCACCGTCGCCAGCTTCATCATCGTGTCGTTGACGACATAGGACCCGGTCGAGAGGATCATGAACAGCGGGCCGCGGATGGCGATCGGAATGAAATGCATTGGATCAGGAAATCAGACCTGGTTAATGGCGGCAATGGGCGCCAACGGGCAAGGGAGCAGGATTGCTTCAGTTCGCGCGGGCCATTCCGGCCCGCGAAACCGCCGGACGTATCGGGACCGCATAAACCTGCAATGCACGGCCGATCACCAGGCTGAGCACGAGCAGCGCCGAGAAGAACGCGGTGGGAGCGTATTGCGAGGGACCGCAGCCGACCAGAATGCCTGCAGCGATCACGACGGCGCTCTCTTTCGCCGAAAAGCCTGTTTTCCCCAGAAACACCAGCGGAACGGCGAGGGCTACGAAATCGTAGATGAACGCGTACGGCGAGCCGAGGATCGTCGCCGTCGCGAGAGCTGCTGCCTTGACATGGAAAGCTCCTTTTTGAAGCCATAGCCAGATGATGCCGCCGCTCAGGGCTGCGATGAGAAAACCCTGCGCGACCCATGCGGTCGTCAAGCTTCCGCCAAGCGCGCGGACAAAGCCATAGAGGCTTTGAAGCTTTGAAAAATCGGCCCTGCCGTCGACGAGGATCATCCCGTTTATCTTGGCGGCGGTGTCAAAGAAGTCGGACCAGATCTGCGTGCCGAAAACGGCGATGGAAAGCACGGCCATTGCAGTGGCGGAAATGGTGGCCCATCCGATGACCCGCCAATAGCCTCCAGCGATGAGGGCAACGGGTATGATTAGACCGAACTGCGGCTTGTAGGTAAGCAGGCCGAAGAAGAGGCCGGCGAGCGCCGGGCGTTTTTCAATCGATGCGATAGCTGCGCCAAGCAGGGCGGCGGTGACGAAGCCGTTTTGCCCGACCGCTGTGTTCCAAAGCACGGGAGGCCAGGCCATGGCTGCCAGAACCGCAAGGCGTGTCTCCCCGATCAGCCGTATGGCAAAGGCATAGAACGTTATCCCGAATGCCATCCACGAAACCAACGCGGCGGGATAAGACACCAGCGCCAATGCTGCGGTCACCAGCAGGAAAGTTGGAGGATATTGCCAGGAATAATAGCCATTGAAAACGGCGCCGCTTTCAGCGGACGAGATGCTCTTGTGTATTTCCAAGTTATAGGCATCGGCTGCGTGGCCTTGCAGAACAAACTTGCCAGCGCCCCAAAATGCCAGGAAATCGGTGGCGATTGGCTGTCCGTTCGCGTCGAACAGCCAATCGCCAATCAATACCGCGATGACAAGCACGCAGAGATAGGCAAATATCAAGCCGCAGACGGCGAGATAGATAAGACGTTGCAGGTTTTTTCCTGCCGTGATGTCGGCTATCCGCATGGTGCCCCGTTTGCCCGCGCCGCAAGGTGCCCGGGCGTTATCTTGCCCCCGTTTTCATTAAGAGTTTGTGTCGCGACTGGCCGCGGTGGTGTCCGTCTTACATTTGCGTCGCCTCATTCCCATATCGGCGTCACATCCCTGAAATCGGATCATGGGTTCGGGATCGAGTGAAAATGCGTTCGGCCACAAGGCACTTGTGTTTTTCGGCCGTAGTCGCTAATCGCCCCGCATTCGACTGAACTGAAGGTCCAAGCCGTCCAAGGAAAGAGACTATGGCAAAAGGTAAATTCGAGCGTACAAAGCCTCATGTGAACATTGGCACGATTGGCCACGTCGATCATGGCAAGACGTCGTTGACGGCGGCGATCACCAAGTATTTTGGCGAATACAAGCGCTACGACCAGATTGATGCGGCGCCTGAGGAGAAGGCGCGCGGCATCACCATCTCGACGG